>NZ_DAIUCE010000085.1:0-7697 GCF_036846325.1 Ligilactobacillus sp.
ATTATGCAAGGTGTGGAGCCGAGCGGTCATGAGCCCGTACACAAGCATGAAGGCGAGTGAAACTCGTCTAGGGAGTCACTGCTTGTGATAGGGCGAATGCGAGGCAGAACCAGATTATGCAAGGTGTGGAGCCGAGCGATCATGACCCCGTAAATCCTAGCTCCCGATTACGGGCAAAACGACGATTTTTGGGATTTGACCGTAAATCCCAGCTACCGATTACATCAAATCAAGAACCTTTCAAAACAGCGATTGCTGACAACAGCACTGCATTTCCCACGAAGGGAACATCCTAATTTTCCCCAATCCGCAAAAAAACGCAGGGCCACTTTGCCGCTGCGTCACAATAATCCTTATTTAAATTCGTCTGCCACCTGCTTGACTGACTTTCCTTCACGCTTGGCACGCAGGATAACCTGACGAACCTGCTCATCCGTGAAGGCCTTTTCGTTGAGTCCTTGTGCCTTCAAATCTCTGCGGGCCTGTTTCACCTGCGCATCAGTTAACTTGCTTTCAGCTGCGGAGGCCGCAGAATCAGAAATGCCGCTGACGACGTCCTGTTTGGTATTTTTCGAATACTTCCGCGACCTGGTCCTGTTCGCATCAGATGAATCGTCATCGACGGTATATCCGAGCGAACGAAGGATACGGTCGTTATATTCCTTCAATTTTCTGGCATTGTTATAGACGTCGCGGTAATAGCTTTCATTGATGCTGCCATAACCGAGGATAACCGCAAGTTTCGTGTTGGAAGCAGTATATTCATAGTTTTCCGAAAGTGTTTTGGCTTTCCTGTAAGCCTTCAGGAAAATCTTTCTTTCCTTGATGACTTCCTTGAGCTCTGCTGCAAGTCCCGATGACCGCTGAACGAGAAGAGACGAGCCTGAATCAACGTTGGCAACGCGCTGAAACTTTTGACAGGCAGCAGCATACTTGCCGTTGTTCATATCCGTCAACCCCCGCTGGTAATCAGTCAGCTGATCGACAACGGTCGTTGCAAAGTCATCGTTTGGCTTCTTCTTCAAGGCATCCCGATACGAAAGCCTGGCAGCATCATAGTTGCCGTCACGAATGCTCTGCTTGCCGGCCTCAATCGCCTGATTATAATATTTTTGCGTTTCCACCTTCCTGGTATAGCCGTATCCGACGAAAAAAACGGCCAGAACAACGCCGACGACCGTCCACCATGCCCATCTTTTCAATAGCCTCACCTCTTTTACAGCTTACTTCACATTATACCATGTTTAACCGTCCCGATTAAAGATTGACGTGTTCGGAAAATTGTCCTCAAGCCATCTTTTTAAAAGCAAAACCCAGCTTTGGACGTCCTTTTCGACATAGGTTTCATTTTTTGCACTGACTTTTGTTCCGAGTCCCAGACCATGCTTTCCTTTCGGATAAACATGAAGTTCAAACGGGATTGCGTTTTCGCTCAAAGCCTCAGCTAAAAGAAGGCTGTTCTGAACGGGAACTGTCCGGTCGGCGAAAGTCTGCCAGATAAACGCTTCCGGCGTTTTGTCATTCACTCTTTCTTCAAGAGAAAATGCAGAGCTTCGTCCCATCAGTTCATCTCCCAAAAGGTTTTCAAACGATCCCTGATGCCAATATCTGCCTGACGTTATCACCGGATAGCATAGAATCATTCCTGCCGGGCGAATCAACTTTTCATCATATCCAAACTTCTCAATCTCATCAGGAATGATTCCAAGGCAGGCCGCCAGATGCCCGCCTGCGGAAAACCCCATTACCAGAATCTTTTCCTCATCAATGTTGAACCGCTCTGCATTTTCCCTGAGGAATAAAACTCCCTGCGCAAGTTCGCACAAAGCTGCAGGAAACCTCCTGGGGGCACAGCTGTATCGCAAAATGCAGACTGCGCAGTCCATCGAGAGAAGTTCCAGTGCGACCGGCTCAGCTTCACGATCCGAAGTTTTCGCATATGATCCGCCGGGACAGATGATGATTGCCCTTCTCCTGCGATGCGGTTCAATCTCTTCGGAATTGTCCGGAATATAGCAGATCAGCTTCGCATCACCTGTCAACGGTGTTTTCAACGTGTGTTCGAAATATCTCATTTTAAGCCCTCTTCAGCAAAAAAGCCGGGATAACCCCAGCCGAATTAATCTTTCAAATTGGAAATGCCATTGCCAGCAATGCAACGGCAACGAGGCCCAGCACAACGGAAAGGCCCATTGACCGTGAGCGATAGGCAACGATTGCAACCAGCACGGAAGCAAGAATCTTTGCCATGTAATCGCATCCGACGAACGTGTACGTTTTCGTATTCATGAAAACGTCCTTTACGACCAAAGCCGTAAAAAGCGAAACCGGGACATATTTCATCCATTCATTGAACCACTTGGGAATCTCACGCGTTGAAAAAATGCGCAACGGGATAAAACGCGGCCCGAAAGCAACCAGCATTGATAAAAGAATCAAAATGAAATGATCCATCGTTGACATGTTCATACGCTACTCTCCTGACTTGCTAATGACTTTGCGACTCGCTTTTGGCTTGATTCGTTTGAGCCAAAAACCCTTCTCCCTGCCCTTCTTCACCAAGGTGTCTTCGATGATGAATCCAACGAGCGAAGCAATCAGCGTCGCAACGACAAGTCCCATCGTACTCTTCAAAAGCGTCATCGAGATGATTGCAAGAACGGCTGAAAGGAAACTGATCAAAATCGTCAGCTTATTCTTAATCTGCATCATGATCATATACAGGAACAAAGCAGTCAGGGCATAGTCAACGATTGCAAGATCAATTGTAATCACGTTGCCGATCAAACTGCCAACGAGGTTTGAAAGCGTCCAGAAGAGCAGCGAGTAGTGCTCGACCATCAGGGCGTCTTTTGGAGTCCATTCCTTATCAGTGGCAAATTTAAGATAATTAACCGCATAGTTTTCATCATTAAGAGAAACGGCGAAGAAATACAGAAACTTTTTGCTCGTTCCACGAACATACTGCGACAAGCTTGATCCTAACAAGGCATAACGCAGTTCAAGGAAGAACAGCATAACCAGAATCGTATGCATTGGGGCATTGACGGTCAGCATCGATGCAATCATGAACTGAGCACCGCCCGAAAAGACAAGCAATGAGACCAAAGCCGTCATTAAAGGGTTGAACCCTGCAGCATTAAGCAAAATGCCGCAGGCAACACCAATCGGGATGTAACTCAAACATAAAGGCATCGAAACCTGAAAGACCTCTGCCCAACGTGGTTGTTCTTTTTCCAAGGTAATCCTCCATCAAATCATAGAAATAATAGATCTAACTGTACGTCATATATAAATCGTGTAAATTTACACAAATTTAAAAAACCCTCGCAAAATCGATTATAACATAATATGTTATTCATTCGAAATCGAAAATGGGGGTTTAACCCAAATCTAACAATTATCCGATAATGATCTTTTCCGTTGGAAGCTCATAGCTGAGATCGCGATTGCGCTTCGGAACAAAGAACAGCAGAGTATAAAGCATCCCGATTCGCCCGACAAACATCAGGACAATGATGACGATTTTTCCGACAAGGGTCAGACTGCTCGTGATTCCAAGAGAAAGTCCCGTGGTCCCGAATGCCGATGCGACTTCGAACACGATCGAAAGAAGCGATGCATTCTCCGTAATCGACAGGATCAGAATCGCTCCCACGCACAGGATAGTCGACAGGCCGACTACCACGATTGCCTTTTGAACGTCGTCTCTTCCAATGCGGCGATTGAAAATATTGATATTGTTGTGTCCGCGAATGAACGAGAACATGTAGAGAATGAAAATGCCGACGGTCGTCGTTCGAACTCCGCCGCCAACGGAGCTGGGACTTGCGCCGATAAACATCAGAATTGACAGAATCAGAATCGTCGTCGTGTTGAATTCAGCCATATTGTTGATCTGAAGCCCTGCATTTCGCGAGGAAACGCTGTAGAACATCGCCGTCATCAATTTGTCAAACCAGTCCTGGCGAGACAGCGTTCCGCGCATTTCCGAAAAATAAATCAGGACCGTGCCGACGATGAAAAAGAAAACCGCAAAAAAGACTGCCATTTTTGCAAACAACGAAAAACGGAATCTGCGTTTCGTCGTGTGCCTGCTGAACTTGTAGAAGGCCCAGTTTTCGCACTCAATCAAAACCGGATAGCCAATGCTCCCGATGATGATCAGAATCATCACGACAAACAGGAAGCCGTAATGGTGCCTGAACGGGATGATCGAATTTCCCGTCACGTCAAAACCGGCATTCGTGACCGAACTTACCGAGACGTAAATTCCGTGGAAAAATGCGTCGGGCCAGGTCGTCCAGACACCCGTTGCCTTAAAATAAGCCGCAAAAATAACGCCAAAAACAATCTGAACGGCGATCATCAGACCGAATACCGACGTTACGAGGCGAACCATGCCGCTCAGTCTGGGCTGATTCATGTCGAACTGAATCAGCTGCCTCTGGTGCAGGCTGATCCTTTTGCCGGCAATCACCAGGGCAACGGTTGACAGCATCGTAATGCCGAATCCTCCGACCTGAAACAGGAATTCCAACAAGACGACGCCGCCCTGATTATATACCTGCTCAATCGGAAATGTCGTCAAACCAGTCACGCTGATGGTCGAAACGGCCATGAACAGGGTATCAAGAAACGAAATCTCTGCCCCCGGATTCTTAAAACACGGCAAGCTGAGCATGACAAAGGCAGCCACGGTTGCCAAGACATAATAAGTCACCAGGGACTGAATCGGCGTTGCCTCGCGATAAAGCTCCTTCAGCTTATGAATCATTTCCGTCCTCACTCAATTGCCTTCATTTTCTGGTAGCTGATGACAATTTTCTGTTTAAGATCAATTGCCGTATTCGTATGGTCAAATTCAGGGTCGAAATCAAGAATCGCAGAATTTCTCAATTGCTTTTCGATCACACCGGTAAAGCGATGGCGATGGTACGTGAATTCAACGTGCGTTCCCTTGACAAATGCCTTCCCGATACTTGAAACTTCAATCTCTTTTTCTTCACGAACCTTCTGCTCGCGTTTTTTGGACTGTTCCATCGCAAAAATCCCCCTTTGCTTTCTCTTCCTTCATTATACCGCAAAACGAACGGGTTTTGCTAACCGTCGATTTGCTCATGAAGCAGCGCAAAGTATTTTTCAAGATAGATCTTATGTGCCGCCGTCATGATGATATTGTCAAGCATCCGCTTTTCTTCAGTCCTGTCCTGACCGATTTTCCTAAGAGATTCCTGTATTCCAAAGACGTACCTCAGCGCATTGTCAAGCTCTTCCGTGAAATATTCGTATGCCCTTCTGGTAGGATACGTCCTGCGCTGAATCTCAACTAAAACCTTGAGGTCAGCAAGTGGCAGGACCGTTTTTGAAATTGCAATGAAAAACAGATATGCGAGCTGTTCTTGCGAATACTGCTTCTTAACCGGACTTTCAATCAGATGCTTTTTGACGTAATTGCTGATCATCGAACTCGTCAATTGCGTCCCGTTCAATGGTTCAAGATACTCATTCAAAAACGTCGTCGCCTGTTCCAGATAAAGTCCGACAGTCGGAATTTGATCAAATGTCGGCATCCTGAAGCCTTCAATTGTTGGCACGAGTGCTTTCTTCTTATTGTCAGTCATGTTCCAGTTCCTCTCTAAACTGCCTTATATCAAGCAATTATACCGACAGTGCGTCTTAAGGTCAACAAGACTTTAACAACGGTTTTCGCAAAACTCTTTACAAGCAGCCGATTTAAGTCTATACTCTAGATACAGTTAAAAGGTTTTTAGAAAACCGATGATGGAGAATATAATTCTAAAAAAGGACTTAAAAAACATGATTAAAAAAATTATTTCTGATTCAGGCGCAAACGTTCTTGATTTAAATAACACACCATTTGAGAATATTCCGTTGACAATTCATGTCAACGGCACGGATTATCAAGACGATGCCTCGCTTTCGGTCAGCGAATTTGTTGAAGCGCTTCATCAAAATGACGGAAAAACCTCAACGGCCTGTCCAAGCATTGCTCAATGGCAGGAAGCTTTCAAGGGAGCTGATGAAATCTATGCAGTCACGATTACGAGCGTACTTTCCGGGAGCTACAATTCTGCCGTTCAGGCGGCAGAATTGTACCGCGAAGACCATCCGGAAACAAGGATTCACGTCATCGACTCGCTTTCAGCCGGACCCGAGATGGAACTTATCATCGACAAGCTGAAGGAATTGATCGATGCCGGTCTGGATTTTGACGGAATCTGCGCAAAAATCAATGCCTACAAGGAAAAAACGCACCTGAACTTCGCGCTTGAATCGCTCGATAATCTCGCAAAAAACGGCCGCATAAGTCCGGCGGTGGCCAAAGTCGCCAAAATGCTCAAGATTCGCGTCATCGGCCGTCCGGACGACGGAAAGCTGACACCAATCGGAAAAGCACGCGGCGCAAGAAAGACCATCTCCTATCTGATCAGGGACATGGAAGAACACGGTTTTTCAACCGGACGCGTCATCATTGCGCATATTTTGAACGAAGAAGGTGCAGACAACCTGAAACAGGCCATCCTGGACAGGCATCCGGAAGCTTCTGTCGAAATCAGAACGGCTCGGGGACTTTGCACCTACTATGCCCAAAAAGGCGGCTTGATGGTCGGATACGAAGCATGATTCTGATTTAAAATGCAGAGCACTGAAGCCGCACTGCATTTTGACGAATCAAAAGACATTATACAGACACAAAAAAGGAGCCGGGAATGATTCCCGGCTCCTTTTTGAAGTCAGTCATTTACAACTGTTTAGTTGCCTGGATATTCTGATTCCATTTCTTCATGGAATTCTTGTTCCGGACGGATGACGCGCATTGTAACGTACAACAAGATGAGGAACGCTGCAATGAATATCAGCTGAATCAGAACCGAATGCAAGACCTGATTTGCTCCAAGTCCTGACGTCAATGCTTCACGGAATCCGTAAACAGAGTACGTCATCGGCAAGTATGGGTTGATTGCCTGGAAGAAACCGTTCATTCCGCGAGTGATTTCGATTGGGAACGAACCGCCGCAAGATCCGAGCTGGATAACCAGCAAGATCATCGAGATGAAGCGACCAGGGTTGCCGAATGCCATTGCCATGAACATAATCAGGAACATGGACGTGAACGAGAACGAAACGGCATTCACGATCATCTGAACCGGATGATCCGGATGAAGCCCGCAGACCATCATCAAGACCGTTTCAACCAAAGCATTGCCCGTAGCTACGAGCGCTCCGATCGCAACCTTGCTGAAGAACCATTCCGTTGCGCTGCCGTCTTCCGTTGAAATCCGACGAATCGGATAAACGAGATTGAAGACGAGGCATCCGACGAACAGAGCAACTGACAGCATGTAAGGTGCCAGAGCATAGCCGTAGTTAGGAACGTAGCTGTAATGCTTTTCTTTAAGTTTCGTCGGGCTTGCAAACATTTTTGCATTAGCCGAACCGAGGTTGAGCTTCGTTACGGTATCTGCACCGCCCTTAAGAGCAGAAGCAAGTTTCTTGTTGCCCTTATGAACATCGGTTGCGCCCTTGTCAAGCTTGCCTGAGTTGGCCGCAAGCTTCGATGTGCCGGCCGCAAGCTGTGAAACGCCGTCAGTCAATGTCGGCACTTGGCTGTTGAGCTGGCCGAGGCCGGATGCAAGCTGACCTGCGCCTGAACGCAATGCGCCTGAGTTGGC
>NZ_DAIUCE010000086.1:0-7673 GCF_036846325.1 Ligilactobacillus sp.
CAGTCTTCTTGTCGTGCAATTCCGACATTACGACAATCTCAGTATGATATTTCGCGAAAAGATATTTGAACAGATCAAAGCCTACTCGGCTTAGTCGATCCTTATAAGTAATAATGACCTTGGATACCTTACCGGCAATCACAAGATCGAGCAATCCGAAGAACTCCTTTCGCTTTTCAAACGAAATACCACTGGCAATGTCTTTAAAAGCACCTTTGACTTGATAGCCTTGCTTCAGAGCGAAATTCTGTAAAGCCTCCATCTGGTTTTCCAAATCATGTTTTTGCTTAGGGGTTGATACTCGAGCGTATAAATAGACACCTCGCTTTTCACCCTTATTTAAGATGGCAAAAACAGATTCTTCATCCCAATTGTATTGCCCATTAGGCAATTTAGTTGCCTTTAAAATTCCAGTTTCACGCCATCTATGGAGTGTGGGCCGACTAATCTGAAGCAAGCGTAAAACTTCATTTGCTTTCATGCTTTTGATTATATCATAAAATATAATTATTGAGAATAGATATTGTTTTTATAATCTATACAACATCTCAGCGGAAGAAATACCGCTGAATATCGTTCCACGTTACCAAAAACATTAAAATCAGCATGAATGCAAAGCCAATCAAAGTCAAAACGACTTCCTTGTTCGGATCAATCGGCCTGCCTCTGACGGCTTCGATGACGTTCAGCAGAAGCTTTCCGCCATCCAGGGCAGGAATCGGCAGCAGGTTGACGATGCCGAGGTTGACCGACAAAAACGCAAGCAGCGAAATAACGCTGACAACGCCATACTGAGCCGCTTTTGAAGTATATGAATACATCGCAACGGGTCCGCCGAGATCATTCAGGCTGAAACCGTGAAGCATTGCTCCCAAAGCTGAGAAAATCTGTTTCATGACGCTCCACGTCTGAACGAACCCGTACTCGGCAATCGCAATGGGAGAGCGGTTAACCGCCTGTTTTGCAACCACCCCGATTTTGCCTGTTTTCTTGCCGTCTTCAGTCACCGCCTTTGGTTTGAGGCTGATGTTCAGAACCTGATTTTTGTCACGCTTGACTTTAAAAACAAGTTTTTTGCCCGGACTGGCATCAATTCTTGAAGCCATTTCCGAAAAATCAGCAACCTTTTCGCCATTGATTGAAACGACCGTATCACCTTTCCTCAACCCGGCCTTCTGCGCAACGGAACCGTGCTGCACCTGACCAAGCGTCGTCGTATTGGTGATGACGCCGCCCTGCATTACTGCCACAAGCGCAAACGCAGCAATCGCCAGCAGAAAATTGTTCATTGCTCCGGCAAAGTTCGTCATCATCCTGTTCGGAAGCGAAGCCGACTGGAACTGAACGTCAATCGGCGCAATCTGCACCTCGGTCCCGTCCGATTCGATGATCATCGCATCGTGATCGACCTGATAGGTCACCTCTTCAGTTTCGTCACCGTTTTCGTAACCTCTGATCCATAATTTTCGGTCAAGATCCCATGCGGACACCTCAAGCGGCACTGCATTCAGCAAAGTCACCCTGGAAGAGGTGTTAATCTTCCTGACGACGCCGTTTTCATCCAGCAAAAGTGAAATCGGCTGCCCTTTTTTCAAGGCATCTTCATCGTCTTCAAGCCCGGCCATGCGGACGTAGCCGCCAAGCGGCAGAATCCGCAGCGTGTAAGTCGTTCCGTTTTTGTGATACGCGTAAATTTTCGGCCCCATGCCGATGGAAAATTCACGCACAAGAATTCCGGAGCGCCTGGCGAAGAAATAGTGCCCGAATTCATGTACGAACACCAATACTCCAAAGACGATGATAAAAGTTATTATTGTCGTAATCACGGGCAGATTCCTCTCTGGCCTAAATCAGGCCGAACAAATGCATCAACGGCAGCACGAACAGCAGCGAATCGAAGCGATCCAGAATTCCGCCATGTCCCGGAAGAATCTTACCGGAATCCTTGACGCCATAATGACGCTTGAAGGCAGATTCAATCAAGTCACCGATCTGACCTCCGACAGACAGGACAACCGTCAGCAAAAGCATGACCGGAAGACTGTAGGCAAACCTGACAGGCGAAAATGCAAGGTAAAGTCCAACGACGATTACGCTCACGAGACTCCCGCCGATTGATCCCTCCCATGTCTTGTTCGGGCTGACATGCGGCGCAAGCTTATGCCTGCCGAGCTTTCGGCCAATCAGATATGCTCCGGAGTCGGTAATCCAGACAATCAAAAGCGCATATAAAATCACCCAGACGCTTTGAGCACGAGCCTGCATCATCAAATGAAAGCCCATCCCGGCATAAAGAGCGCCCAAGGCCGTGACACCTGCATCATCAAATGAAATACGGTTTTTCGAAAAAACAGTATAGATCAAAAGCGCAAGCATCACAAAATAAAAAGCGTCAAGCGTCGTGATGCCTTTCGGCAGAAATCCGGCAACCTGGCCGGGTGCAAGCAGCACCGCAATGCCAATAAAGCTGAGCAGTGCCTCAACGGAAACGATCAGCTCCTTTTTCATAATCAAGAATTCAGACATCCCGACGATGCCCATTGCAAAAACCAAAACATTGAACGGCACGCCGCCAACCAGTAATAACGGAATAAAAACGGCCAAAGCCACGACTGCCGTAATGACACGTGTTTTCATTACTTTATTTCCTCCTCGTTCAGACCGCCGAAGCGACGGTCACGCTGTTGAAATTTGCGGATGTCCTCCGCCAGATTGGCCGGAGAATAATCAGGCCAGAAAACATCGGTGAAGACCATCTCACTGTAGGCAAGCTGCCATAACAGGAAGTTTGAAATGCGTTCTTCGCCGCTTGTCCTGATCAAAAGCTCCGGATCGTCATACGGAAAAACGGATGCCGTCATCAAGCTCCTGCGGATTGTTTCCTCATCAATCTCATCTGCAGCAAGTTCGTTATTCCGGACCTTCTCGGCAATTTTTCTGACGCCGGTCACAATCTCTGCTCTTCCGCCATAATTCAAGGCAAAGTTCAGAATCATGCCAGTACAGTTCCTTGTCTGCTCAATCGCATCAAAAACGGCTTTTTGCGTCTTTTCCGGCAACTGATCCGTATATCCCATAACATTTACCCTGACGTTGTTTTCAATCAATTCAGGGACAAACGTGTCAAAGAATTTTGAAGGAAGATCCATCAAGAAACTGACTTCAGACTCGGGACGCTTCCAGTTTTCGGTTGAAAATGCATAAAGCGTCAGGACCTTGACCCCGAGATTGCTTGCCGCCCTGGTAATTTCCTTTACGTTCTCCATCCCCTGCTTGTGTCCGGCAACTCTCGGCAAATGTCTCTTCTGCGCCCAGCGTCCGTTGCCGTCCATGATGATGGCAATATGGTTTGGAATCCTATTTTCATCTAAATCGACTTCTTCAGTTTCATTTTCTGAATTTGTCTTGAATAATTTTGAAAACATCTTTTCAAATCCTCCGAATCATGTTTCAGCAGATACAAGAATAACGGGGCATCCCGGGCGCATCCTGACTGAAATTGCGCCGTTTGCCCCGTTATTTCGGAAAACTGACTATTCTGCCAAAATCTCTTTTTCCTTAGCAGCCGTAATTCCATCGATGTTCTTGATTGAAGCATCCGTAATCTTCTGTGCCTCGTCTTCAAGATCATGAAGCACGTCTTCGCTCATGTCGCCGTTCTTTTGTGCCTTCTTCAACGAATCCATCATTTCGCGGCGAACGTTCCTGACTGCAACCTTTCCCTTTTCAGCTGCCGCACGAACCTGCTTGGCAAGTTCCTTGCGTCGCTCTTCAGTAAGCTGCGGAATGACCAGACGAATTGCACTGCCGTCGTTCATCGGCGTCAAGCCGAGATCTGATGCCAGCAGGGCATGTTCGACATCCTTTAAAGAAGACTTGTCATATGGCGTAACAAGCAGAACGCGTGCTTCAGGGACCGAAATCTGCGCCATCTGGTTAAGCGGCGTCGGAGCACCGTAATATTCAACCATCACGCGATTAAGCAGGCTGGCATTGGCAACGCCGGCACGGATCCCGCCAAGCTCATGCTGCAAAGCGGCTTCTGCCTTCTGCATCTTTTCCTGATATTTAACTAGTTCTGAACTAACACCCATGTTATTTCATCCTTCCTGACTGTCGATGAATCATCGATCTAGTATTTAAGTATACGTTGCTTTTTCAAGTCAACCTTTTTAGAAATTATCACTGGTATCACGAGATAATCCCAAATTACTACCAAGTACTATGTTATCTAACGAAAGTAAATTTGTCAAAAATAATCTGGCAGCAAAATGAAAAATTCAATCGTCAAGAAGACTGCATCAAAAAAGCCGGGAACTGCGCACCCGGCTTTTAAGGCTGTCAATTATTTCGTAACCGTCGTACCGATATTTTCACCGACAACAACTTTCTTGATGTTGCCATGCTTATTCATATTGAAGACGACAAGAGGAATATCATTATCCATTGAAAGGGAGGAGGCCGTCGTATCCATTACGTTAAGACCCTTGTTGATGATATCAAGATGCGTCAAACTGTCATACTTGACTGCATTTTCATCCTGACGGGGATCTGCCGAATATACCCCGTCAACACCGTTTTTGGCCATCAAAATCACGTCAGCGTTGATTTCCGATGCACGCAAGGCGGCAGTCGTATCAGTTGAGAAATATGGAGAACCGGTCCCGGCGGCAAAAATCACGATGCGGCCTTTTTCAAGGTGACGCACGGCTTTTCTTCTGATGTAAGGTTCAGCAACCTGGCGCATTTCAATCGCCGTTTGAACGCGGGTCGGAACCCCGACCGATTCCAGATTATCCTGCAATGCCAAAGCGTTCATCACCGTTCCGAGCATGCCGATGTAGTCGGCTTGCGCACGTTCCATGCCCATCGCTGCGCCTGCTTCGCCGCGCCACATGTTGCCGCCGCCGACAACGATTGCGATTTCGACTCCGAGATCATGAACTTCCTTGATTTCTTCGGCAACTTTACGGATTTCAGGCGGGTTGATGCCATGGCCTGCTTCACCGGCCAACGCCTCACCGCTCAATTTCAAAACAACGCGCTTGTATTTAATATCCGCCATCTAAGTTAATTCCTCCTAAATCTTGATTCATTATAGGCCATAAGCCATTCTAAGATATGATACCATTATTTTCATATGCTTTCAAACTGCTTTTCCAAAAAGATTCCCGCCGTAAAATTCAGAGTTTTACGACATCATCGTCCTTATGACCCCAGCGAAGCGGATCCACCAGATTTTCCAGCACGAAATTCTCAGTTTCAGACTCGTATTCAAAAACCGCAATGCCGCAATTCGGAATTCCGTGCTGATTTCTGATCAACTGCATCGTATCCGGTGCAAACCGGTCCAGAAAAGTTCCGATTGTGCATCCGTGCGAGACAATCAAAATGTTTTCTCCTTCTTCTTTTTTCATGATTGCCCTGACGCAGTTTTCAAATCTTTCAGCCATTTCCTGAACGGACTCGCCTCCATACGGAACAAACGCATCGGTGTTGTCAACGAACCAGTTCCTGGGCTGTGTGAACTCGCGCTGACCTTCATAAAGTCCGAAATACATTTCCTTCAATGCCTTGAGTCTCGTATACGGCTTGTCCGTGTCTGAAGTTCTTTCTGAAGTCGATGTATAAACTGCTGAAAAATCAACGTTTCTGAGCGATTTCCCCGCTTCCTTCGCCTGTTTTCTACCAAGTTCGGTCAGCGGAGAATCACACCATCCCTGAGTCATGTGCAATTCGTTAAACAACGTTTGACCGTGGCGCACCAAATATAGTTTCTTCATGCCTTTCACCTCGAAGTTTTATCTTGCCTGTTATAGTATGCATGAATTTTAAGACAATGAAAAGAACTTCTTTTGGATATTTTGCGATTTTTTTCACTGATTCTTTTAAAATCAAGCGTACTCTTGCTATAATTGATAATGTTGAGATATAAAGAAGGGATTGAAATTTCGTTGACTAACCAAACTCGTCGAAAAAGGGCTCAGCCTCAAAGGCGAAGTCCGTTCTCAAAAAGCAGTCTTCTTCTCCTCTTGCTTGTCCTCGGACTCGGTTTCATCCTGGGCTATCGAACCAGGGCTTATATGAATCAGATAGTCGTCGAAACGACTGATGCCGTATTGAAAGAAGGCCCCGGCACTGAATTTCCGCAAAAAAGCTTCCTGAAAAAAGAACAGCGTCTGACCGTCTATTCCAGAAAAAATCACTGGCTTCACGTTAAAACTGACAACGGCAAGACAGGCTGGGTCGCCGACTGGATGATTGCCGACGGTTACAGGAACCCGATTGAAAAGCTCAGCGATGCAACAATCGTCATTGATGCCGGTCACGGCGGCGCAGATTCGGGCGCATTGTCAGTCAAGAACAAGATGGAAAAGAAGTACACGCTCCTTTATGCCAGGGAACTTGAGCAAAAGCTTGAAGATGCCGGCGCCAAAGTCTACATGACACGTTCTTCCGACAAAACGGTCAGCCTTTCCTCAAGACCGATTCTTGCCCAGCAGGTTCATGCCGATGCCTTCATCAGCATTCACTTTGATTCCTGCGATCAGCCGAATGCCGCTTCAGGATTTACGACATATTACTATCACACCGGCAAATCACTTAAACTCGCACGCTGCATCAATCAAAGCTTCGGAGCGCTGGGACTCGAAAACCGCGGCGTCGACAAGGGCGATTTCCTTGTCATCCGTGACAACACCCAGCCGTCTGTCCTGCTTGAAATGGGCTACATCAACACTCAGAAGGATTTTGACAATATCTCTGATCCTTCGTACCGCAACGAAGCTATGAGCGACGTTGTCAAGGGGCTGAGGAAATTCATTGAAAATGAAAATTAAGAGACTGTTCAAGAGTCCATTTTGAATTAGATGAAATGCCGAACAAGGTTCAATCTGCGACTGACTTTGTCCGGCATTTTCCTGATTCTGATACATGAAGCAGACTCCTTCAGGCAAATGCAGTGCTGTTCGGTACCATCCTGATCAGGATGCCAAAACGGGATTACGGGCAAAATGACGTTTTTTCAAAGTTGACTCTTTTCCACACATCACACGTCATTGCATAAAAACCCGGATGATTCGCATGAATCGCAAACCATCCGGGTTTTAAATTGAGGCATGGTTTTTCCAGGCCTCTTTTTTTCGTCGCTATTTTTCTTCCGTCTTCAGATACAATTCGTCCAACTGCTTTTCAGAAACAGTGCTCGGGGCATTCGTCAACGGTTCTGATGCCTTGGAATTCTTAGGGAAGGCAATCACTTCGCGAATGTTGTCCTTGCCGGCAAGAAGCATTGCAAAACGGTCAAGCCCGAGAGCAAGGCCTCCATGAGGAGGGAATCCGTAGTCAAGTGCTTCCATGAACCAGCCGAATTGTGCTTCAGCGCTTTCCTTCGTGAATCCAAGCGCCTTGAACATCTTTTCCTGGATGTCGCGGCGATGGATACGAATCGAACCGCCGCCAAGCTCATAACCGTTCAAGACGATGTCATAGCTTTGAGCATGACATTTGTGCGGATCGGTTTCAAGCAGATCAAGATCTTCCTCGTTTGGCATCGTGAACGGATGATGAGCTGCGATATAGCGTCCGAATTCTTCGCTGTACTCAAACAACGGCCAGTCAACGACCCAGACGAACGCAAATTCGGAATCATCAATCAGATCGAGTTCCTTTGC
>NZ_DAIUCE010000087.1:0-7659 GCF_036846325.1 Ligilactobacillus sp.
TCGCGACTGCGCTTGCGCTGATCACTCGCGCCCCTCCTTATCTACCGCCTTGTTAAGCGGCTGGTCTTCACACCTTGCCTGATTGAGCAGGCGATTCTCAGCACTGCATTTAAAAAATAAGGTTTTCATGTCTCAAAATTGAAAGAATGCCGGACAAAATCAGTCGAATTACAACCGCTTTTGTTCGGCATCTCATTTAAAAAAGGAGTTTTTCCCAGCCTCTTCAAATACATCAAAACGCATTTGCCTTAGGTAAACTGTTAAGCAGCGTAAGTACCGTGTTCGGCTCTGCATTTGCCTGCGCAAGCATCGCGGCCGCCACTTGAGACATCAGATTTGCCTTGGTAAAATTCATCATTTCTTCAGCAATATCGCAGTCTTCAATTCTTGACTGCGCATCGGCAAGATTGATTGCGCTGTTTTCAAGATAATTAATCGTATGCTGCAAGGCATTTTGCGTCGCACCAAGTCCGGCACGCTGAAGCGAAACGTTGCTGATTGCCTTGTCGACCTGATTCATGACGATCGTTGCATAATTTTGTCCTTCACGATTAAGATCCTGACCCGCCTTTTCAAAGGCAGCTTTCTTTACGGCAACCTCCTGTTCCAAGGCAGAAGTGTTCTGTCCGTTGGCCCTGGCCAAAGCCAGACTGTTGGATGCTGCATTGTAGGCATCTTTTGCGGCATTATATTTTTTTACGGTTTCCTGGCTGCCGCAAAGGCTCATTTCGACATCAACCGACTGTCCGTTGGCATCGGTTACACTGAGTTTGCCGTTCGTCGTTTTGAAAATTGCGTCAAAACGCATGTCGCTGAGTTCGACATCCATCGTTTGTCCGACATTTGCACCGACTTGCAAAGTTATTCTGGGACTTGACCCGTCCAGCAAGTTAATCGTATTGAATTGGCTGCTGTTGCCAATTCGATCAATTTCCTGACGCAGGGCCTGAAACTCCTTATCGATTGCGGAACGATCTTCATAGGTCAATGTCCCGTTAGCGGCCTGGACTGCCAAATCGCGCATTCTTCCCAAAATGCTGTGCGTTTCGTTTAAGGCTCCTTCCGCTGTTTGAATCAGCGATATTCCGTCCTGGGCATTTCGTTTGGCAACTTTCAGCCCGCTGACCTGGGCCCCCATCTTTACTGCGATGCATGCTCCGGCAGGATTGTCCGCAAATGAATTGATTCTCTTTCCGGACGAAATTCTCAAAAGCGCATTGCTTTTAGCCGCATTCCAGGTCGCATAGCTTGAATATGCGCGCATCGCATCAACGTTCGTATTAATTCGCATGCTCCATCACCCTTTCCTTCATTCACTCTTGGATATCGGCCATAAAATCTTGATTTAAAGCTGAAAAAAGACTTTCCCACGAATGAGAAAGTCTTTTTCGGATAAAATACAGTACCTGAAGCCTGCCTATATTTTCAAGAAACGACTCATCGAAAGACCGGAACCAAGTGCACCGATAATAATCCCGATTGCAGCTAAAAGAACGTCAATTTCCCAAAGGAACGTTCCAGGAGTCAAAAGAGAATAGCTTGTTCCGGACAATGATGCCGTAATCACGTCATACATCCAGACATACAGGCCATCAACAATCAAAATCGGCAGAATTGCACCTAAAAGCCCGGTCCATGCGCCTTCCAGAATGAACGGCCAACGGATATAACCGTTGGTGGCACCAACCAGACGCATAATCGCAATTTCATTTTTACGCGATAAAATCGTAATTCTAATCGTATTCGAAATCAGGAAGACCGCCACAAACAACAGCAGCAAACTGATTGTAATGCCCCAGCGCTGAATGCTTGCAACAACGCTGAAAAGCTTCTTGGCTGATGCACCGCCATACTTCGCATCGGATACGTGCCTCAGCTTCCTGGCCTTTTTCGCAACGGTAATCGTTTTCTTCGGCGTCGCTGCACTCACGACATAGACATCAGAAAGCGGATTTTCGTCGCCTTTGAACAAATTGAACTCTTTGCCGTAAACACCGACGACATTGTCCAGTTCTTTTTTCTTGCTCGAAAATTCAATCTTCTTAACGCCGTCAATTTTCTCAAGCTTTTTCTTCAAAGCAGCTTCCTGCTTCTTATTCGTGCCGCGATCGATAATGACCCGGACCTGGACATCATTTTCAATATCGGTCGCAACCTTGTTGACGTTTAACAAAATTGACAGCAGTACGCCGACCAAAAGGAGCGTAACGGTTACGGCACTGACGGCAGCAACCGACATCCAACCGTTGCGCTTGAGACTTTTAAAACTCTCACGCAGATGTCGTTTAATCGTTACTGATTTCATCTTCGTATTCTCCTCCCTCTTGATCGCGAATAATGCGGCCATCGGCAATCTCAATGACACGATGCTTGTATTCATTGACGATATAACTGTTGTGAGTTGCCATAACGACGGTCGTGCCGTCATTATTGATGCGTTCAATGATTTCCATGATTCCTTCTGCCGTTTCCGGGTCAAGATTTCCGGTCGGTTCATCCGCAATCAGAATGCTCGGCTTGTTTGCAATAGCTCGCGCAATCGCGATGCGCTGCTGTTCGCCACCGGACAATTCATTTGGAAAACTTTCTGCCTTATGAGAAAGACCGACAAGATCAAGCACGCGAACGACCCGTTTTTGTACTTCTTCCGGTTCTTTTTCAATAACTTGGAGCGCGTAGGCAATGTTTTCAAAAACAGTCAGACGAGGCAACAGCTTGAAATCCTGAAAAACAACTCCAAGTTCGCGCCGCAAGTATGGCACTTCGCTGTTTTTCATTTTTTCAAGTTCATATTCGTTGACTTTAATCTCGCCTGAAGTCGGAACTTCCTGATGATACATCATCTTGATGAAAGTTGACTTACCGGCACCGCTTGGCCCAACGACATAGACAAATTCGCCCTGTTCGATTTTAAGCGAGATGTGATCAGTTGCTAAAACACCGTTCGGATATTCTTTGACAACGTTCTTATATTCAATCAAAGGAACTTCTCCCTTCCTAATTCATTAACAACACTTTACATTATAACATTTATAAGGTAACGTTTTTTTCACAGTTGTTACATTTAGGTATCATTTGCTTATCTTGATCAACGCGGATTTTCCTTCTTCAGATTCCATTGCAGATATGCATTGATGAACCCGTCAAGATCTCCGTCCATTACGCTTGAAATGTTGCCTGTTTCATAATTCGTTCGATGATCCTTGACCATTGAATACGGGTGGAAAACATATGATCTGATTTGGGAACCCCAACCGATGTCCAATTGTTCGCCCTGAATGGCGGCACGCTTCTTTTCCTGTTCTTCCAGTTCCATTTGATAAAGTTTTGAACGCAGCATTTTTTCAGCAGTCGCACGGTTTTGGAATTGTGACCGCTGTGCCTGACTTGAGACGACGATTCCGGTCGGAATGTGAATCAGACGAACGGCTGATGAAGTTTTGTTAATATGCTGACCGCCGGCGCCCGAGGAGCGGAAAACTTCCATTTTAATGTCTTCAGGCCGCAAATCAACCTCAACGTCATCATCAAGTTCGGGCATTACGTTTACCGAACAAAATGACGTGTGACGTCTGCCGGCCGAATCAAAAGGAGAGATGCGAACCAGGCGGTGCACGCCTTTTTCGCTTCTCAGATATCCATAGGCATTGTGCCCGGAAATGGTCAGCGTAACAGACTTGATTCCAGCTTCGTCTCCAGCTTGATAATCATCCGTTTCAACGCTGAATCCGTGTTGTTCTGCCCAGCGAGTATACATTCTGAGAAGCATCGATCCCCAATCCTGAGATTCGGTCCCGCCTGCTCCCGGATGAAGTTCCAAAATCGCATTGTCCTTGTCGTACTTGCCGTTCAAAAGCAGTGACAGCTGATAATCCTGCATCTTCTTTTGAGCAAGCTCGAACTTTTCCGCCAATTCTGAAACAAGTTCATCATCATCTTCTTCCTGAACCATTTCAAGCAAAACTTCCAAATCTTCGACTGACTCTTCAAGCTGGTTGAAATTGTCATATTTATTTTTTAATTCATTGTTTTCATTGATGACTTTCTGAGCTTCTTCCTGATTGTTCCAGAAATCAGGATCTGCCATCTTAGATTCATTGTCGGCTATCGCCTCCTGCAACCCGTCTAAGTCAAAGAGACCCCCTAAAGTCCGAGATCCTGGCACTCATGGCCCCGATTTCTTTCTTATAATCACTGTATTCCATTATTGACCCTCCTAATGGTTGGTTATCCATAAAAAAGGCAGCCGACCCGAGGCAAATCCAGTGCATGATCAGCACTTTATGCCGTCCGTTAGTTAACCGCCTTTTTGATTCCTGCTTGTTAACGTCTGATGTTCTGGCGAATTTCAGCCTTCAAGAACAAACGAGTCACTTCATATTCAATGTCGCCAATCATTTGCTCAAACATCTTGAAACCGTCAGACTGGTATTCGACCAAAGGATTCAGCTGACCGTAGCCGCGAAGTCCGATTGACTGGCGCAACTGATCCATTTCATCAATGTGATCGGTCCAGTGCGAGTCAACGACACGCAAAATAACTACCTTTTCAAATTCCAGCATCTGACTTGCATCGTAAAGCTGCTTTTCCTTCATCTTGTAATTTGCTTCGGCACGATCCATCAAATACGAAACCATTTCATCAACTGACTTTCCTTCAAGATCGCTTACGGAAATGCTGTCCTCAGGAACCATTGCCGAAACGGCAAAATCAACGATTCCCTGAAGATCCCATTCATTTTGTTCTCCGACCGCATGCATCTGCACCACGTGCTCAACCGTACGCCTGATCATCGGCATGATGACGGGCTTCAATGATTTCTCTTCCATAATGACTTGCTGACGCTGCTTATAGATGACCTCACGCTGAGCCCTCATGACATCGTCATATTGAAGAACCTGCTTGCGTGTATCATAGTTATTGCCTTCAACACGCTTTTGCGCAGATTCGACTTGTTTCGTAATCATCTTGGATTGAATCACGGCATCTTCATCATCCAGATTCATCGTTTCCAAGAAACGCTTAACTCTGTCCGTACCGAAACGAAGCATCAGATCGTCTTCAAGCGAGAGATAGAATTGTGATACGCCGGGGTCTCCCTGACGTCCTGAACGACCACGCAACTGGTTGTCGATACGACGTGACTCGTGTCGTTCGGTCCCGATGACGGCTAATCCGCCAATTTCACGAACCCCAGGTCCAAGCTTGATATCAGTACCGCGCCCGGCCATGTTCGTTGCAATCGTAACGGCACCGCGCTGTCCGGCATTCATGATGATTTCAGCTTCCCTGGCATGGTTTTTGGCATTCAGAACAGCATGCGGGATTCCGGCCTGATCAAGCATCGCTGAAAGCAGTTCGCTTGTTTCGACCGCAACGGTTCCGACAAGAATCGGCTGCCCCTTGGCATGTCGTTCTTTAATGTCCTCAACTACGGCCTTGAACTTGCTCTTGAGATTAGGATACAAAATATCCGGGCGATCGTCACGAATAACGGGCTTGTTCGTCGGAATCGAAATGACTTCCATATTGTAAATTTCACGGAATTCTTCATCTTCCGTCTTGGCAGTCCCGGTCATACCGGAAAGCTTCTTATACATTCTGAAGAAGTTCTGATAGGTAATGTTGGCCATTGTCTTTGTTTCTTCTTCGATTTCAACGTGTTCCTTGGCCTCGATTGCCTGGTGCAGACCGTCAGAATAACGGCGTCCGTCCATGATACGCCCCGTAAACTGATCGACAATCAGGACTTCTCCGTCCTGAACAACATAATCCTTGTCGCGGATCATGATGTAGTTTGCTCTCAACGCATTGTCCAGGTGGTGATTCAATGCCGTATTGTCAGGGTCGAACAGATTTTGCGTGCCAAAATACTGTTCGCCTTTGCGAATTCCCTGTTCAGTCAACGAAACCGTCTTTGATTCAAGATCGATCTTAAAATCCTTGTCCTTCTCCAATGTTTTGGCAAAACGGTCGGTTCTCGTATAAAGGAGCGTCGTTCCCGTTGCCTGACCCGAAATAATCAATGGGGTACGGGCTTCGTCAATCAGGATGGAATCGACTTCATCAACGATGCAGAAATTGAGCGGACGCTGTACCATATCCTCGCGATAAACGACCATGTTGTCGCGAAGATAGTCAAAACCGAGTTCGCTGTTTGTCGAGTAAGTGATGTCACAATTGTATGCCTCGCGTTTTTCTTCGGGAGTTTTGCTCGTAATGTTCAAGCCGACGCTGAGTCCGAGCCAATTGTAAAGTTCTCCCATTTCGGTCGCATCACGCGATGAAAGATATTCGTTGACCGTAACGACATGAACGCCCTCGCCTGCAAGAGCATTCAGGTAAACGGGCATCGTAGCCGTCAAAGTTTTACCTTCGCCCGTCTTCATTTCGGCAATATTGCCTTCGTGCAGGACGATTCCGCCGATAATCTGAACATGATAGGGATAAAGTCCAAGAACGCGCTTGGCACCTTCGCGGGCTACCGCAAACGCTTCTGGCAAGAGATCGTCAAGCGTTTCGCCCGCCTGGTAACGTTTTTTGAATTCAGGGGTCTTTGCCTTAAGCTCATCATCTGACAGCTCAGCCATGTCTTGCGCATAGGCCTCTACTTTATCAGCAATTTTAGTCAATCGCTTAAGTTCGCGATTGTCGCTTTCAACCCATTTTTTAAGGATATTAGCCATTTACTTCATAAATCCTTTCTAACTGCTTTTAACTTTTATAATGGTTATTTTTATTATTCAGTATACCAATCTACATTTTATCATTATTTTCAAATAAATTAAAGGGAAAGCTTCAATTATCACCATGGCGTCCGAACTAACGCCTGATTCATCAAATCCTGAGCATATTCTATGCTTTGGTCTGCATTTTTCAAATCGTCATCATGACAAAAAGAACCCGGAAAACTAACCCGGGTTCTTTAAAATTCAATTCAATTATTCTTCATCGCTTGCTTCGATTAAGCCATAACGCCCGTCGCGACGACGATAAACAATGTCGATGCCTGAAGTTTCAGCATCTTCGTAGATGAAGAAATCATGACCCAACATGTCCATTTGCAAGATTGCTTCCTCAGCATCCATCGGCTTCAATGAAACACTCTTCGTACGAACAATCTCGAATTTCTTGTCTTCTGCGGCTGCTTCCTTGGGATCAGCCGTCGGGACGAACTCAAATGTCTTGAAACCCTTTTCGCGCGACTTACGGTTAAGCTTTGTCTTGTGCTTTCTAATCTGGCGTTCAAGCTTATCGGTTACCAAGTCAATACTTGCATACATATCAGGTGAGGTTTCTTCGGCTCTTAAAACAAGATACGGAAGAGGAATTGTAACTTCAACCTTGCAATTCTTATCCGAATAAACTTTTAAATTTACGTGAGCCGTTGAACTGGACGTGTCTTCGAAATACTTCTCGAGCTTTGCAAGCTTCTTTTCGACGTATTCGCGAATTGAACCAGTAACTTCGATATTTTCACCACGAACATTGATTTTTAACATGGTAAACCTCTCCTTTCGCTTCTGAACATCCTTGCTCAGAAGGTTTGATATGATGTCTCATATCTCATCTACACCTATATTATAATAGAAAACGCTTTAAATAACAATCAAAAGCCTTAAGATATTTAAAAAAATAAATAACCTTCACAATTTCAT
>NZ_DAIUCE010000088.1:0-7500 GCF_036846325.1 Ligilactobacillus sp.
GCTGCTTCGAACCCAATTAGGACAAGGTGTGAGAAGCTGCGGTCATGAGCCCGTAAAATTCAGTTCGAGATTACGGGCAAAATGCCGATTTTAGGGATTTGCCCGTAAATCAAAGATCTGCTCCCTGATTCCGCCGAATCAGGGAAATTGATTCACAAAACAAATTGCTGCCGTCTGCACTGCATTTTCATAAAAAAAACCTCGTTCCAAACGAAACGAGGTTTTTTGCTTGCCATTATACCTTTGCTGAATAGTTAGGAGCTTCCTTTGTAATCTGAACATCATGCGGATGCGATTCGCGCAGGCCGGCACCTGTAATCTGAACGAATTGAGCATTTTCGCGGAGAGCCTTCAAATCAGGTGCACCAACATAGCCCATGCCAGAGCGAAGCCCGCCATCCATCTGGTAAACGATATCGGCTACGCTGCCCTTGTATGCAACGCGACCTTCGATACCTTCGGGAACAAGCTTGTTTGCCTCGTTGACGCCGCTTTGGAAGTAGCGGTCTGCTGAACCATGCGTTGAATCCATGGCGCCAAGACTGCCCATGCCGCGGTATGTCTTGAAACGACGGCCTTCATAAATGATTGTTTCACCGGGTGCTTCATCCGTGCCGGCAAGCATTGAACCAAGCATGACTGCATAGCCGCCGGCCGCAAGTGCCTTGACGATGTCGCCGGAGTACTTGATGCCGCCGTCGGCAATGATTGTCTTGCCGTATTCGCGTGCAACGCCTGCTGCATCGTAAACAGCCGTGAGCTGTGGAACGCCGACGCCGGCGATGATGCGGGTCGTGCAGATTGAGCCAGGTCCGATGCCGACTTTGACAACGTCAACGCCTGCTTCGTACAAGGCGCGGGTTGCTTCGGCCGTTGCAACGTTTCCGGCAATCAATGTCGCATCCGGGAAATGTTCTCTGATTTCCTTGATTTTGCGCAGAACGCCTGCGGAATGTCCATGTGCCGTATCGATTACGAGTGCATCAGCGCCTGCATCAAGCAATGCGGCAGCACGTTCAAACGTGTCGCTCGTAACGCCGACTGCAGCCGCAGCCAAAAGGCGACCGTGCTTGTCCTTGGCTGCATTCGGAAATTCAACGACCTTTTCGATGTCCTTGATCGTAATCAGACCAACAAGCTGACCTTCGGCATTAACCAAAGGAAGCTTTTCGATCTTGTGCTGCTGCAGGATTTCCGCTGCCTTTTCCAATGAAGTGCCTTCCGGCGCAGTGATCAGGTTTTCCCTTGTCATGACCTTGCCGATTTCAACGGTATGATCTTCAACAAAGCGGATGTCGCGGTTCGTAATAATGCCGCAGAATTTGCGATTTTCGAGAGTTTCAACGATTGGAACACCACTGATTCTGTATTTGCGCATCAAACCGTCTGCCTCAAGCACGGAGTTTTCAGGCGTAAGGTAGAACGGATCGATGATAACGCCGCTTTCAGAGCGTTTTACTTTACGCACTTCATCAGCCTGCTGTTCAATCGACATGTTCTTGTGGATGACGCCAAGACCGCCCTGACGTGCCATTGCGATTGCCATGGCCGATTCCGTGACCGTATCCATGCCGGCACTGATGATTGGGATATTGAGCTTCAAATTATCTGCAAGTTGAACGCTGAGGTCAACATCATTTGGTAAAACATGGCTTTCAGCCGGAATTAATAAGACATCGTCAAAGGTCAGGCCTTTTTTGACAAATTTAGTATCCCAATTGGACATTTTAAGAACTCTCCTTTAATATAGTTATTTTTTGTTTGTCTTATAATGTACAAAAAATTTCTAAGAATTGCAAGGAATCTTAGTGAATTCTTAGCATTATCATCAAAATTACATCATTTACCATGATAATAGTTCGTAATTTACTCTCTTTAACGGCTTAAACTATCCGAAAACACACTTAATTATTCGTTATATGCAATCATTCCAAATAATTTAACCGCATTTTTTCATAATCCTCTTTGCTGACGTTCAGATATTCGAAGCAGAAATCACGGACGTTTCCAGAGATTATCTCAATCGTCTTCTCCAGAATCAGAAAATGTTCCTTCCTCACGCCCAGATACGAATTGAGCCTTTCAGCCAGCTCGTTGCCCTGTGAACTTTCCACGATGGCATTCTGCTCTCTGGCAGTTCTTTCTGAAAAAGCCAGGTTGGTCAGCATGAAGTCTTCAAGCACAGTTTCCCTTTTCACGCCAAGCAGCCCCAAAAACAAGAAGGCGCCGATGCCGGTCCGGTCCTTGCCGGCAACACAGTGAAATGCCAGGCTTCTTCCTTCCCCGTCATTTTCAACGAGTGCCTGGAACATCTTGCCGTAAGCTTCCCTCGCATGCGGATCAACCAGCATTTTGACGTACGTTTCTTCGGCAAAGCCGAGACCGTTTCTGGACAACGCACTGTATTTTGCAATGCCGACGTCTTCCAGAAGCGAATGATCAAGCGGATAGACCGATGCCAGAACGTGCCTGGTACCTTCAGGAAGCCTGTCCGGACCATAATTCCGCTCGCTCTCAGAACGAAGGTCAACGACGCAGCTGAGCCCGTATTCAGCAAGCTTTCTGAGATCGGATTCGGTCAAATAGGACATGCTGCCGCAACGCAACGCCTTGTGCCACTTCGTCGTATAGCCGTCAAGCGTCTGGTACCCGCCAAGTTCGCGGAAATTAACGCCGCTTTCCAAATTCAAGAAACGTTCCAAATATTTCACCCTCCTTGCAAAAAAACGAGGCAGACTGCCCCGTTTTGCTTACTCTTTTTCTTCCTGATGATGCGAAACTTCCAACCATTCGATGTAGTTGCGGTTAAATTCAGTGACCTTGATGTCAAACTGGCCGATTGTAACGACCGAACCGAGCTTAACCTTGTAGTTTTCAAGCAGATAGCCTGCAATCGTCACGCTCTCCGACTCCTGGAAATCCTTATCGCGGAACTTGAAGTAGCGCTCAAAGTCGTAAAGGGTCGTCTTGCCCGAAACCTTGTATGTTCCGTCTTCATTGTCAATGATGTCCTCGGCCGAAACGTCGTCGGCCTCATCCTTGACGGTCCCGAAGAGTTCTTCATAAATGTCGCGGTCCGTCACGATTCCGCTCGTGCCGCCGTACTCATCCAGAACAACCACGATCGGCGTCTGCTTCTGGACCATGTTCTGCAGAAGTTTCTGAATCGGCGTCACTTCAGGCACTGTAATGATCGTCCGCATGACCTTGCTTACCCGGACGGAGTCATCAACCTGAGCCTGGCGAATCATGTCATAAATGTAGACATAGCCTAAGATCTTGTCCTTGTCGTTGTTGGCAACCACCGGAAAGCGCGTGAACTTCTTCTGCAGATACTTGTTGATTACGCCGCGAACCGTGTCGGTCACGTCAACGACTTCAAGACTCGTACGGTCAATCATGATGTCCTTTGCGACCTTGTCGTTGAAGTCAAATGCACGCTGCATGTAGACAAAGTCATCCTTGTCGATTGCACCGCCGTGCACTGCATTTTTTGAAATATTGAGAATTTCATTCTGCGACAGAACGTCTTCTTCCTCGCCCGCCGGCTTCAGCCCGACAAGCTTGACAATCCCTGAAGCGGAAGCATTCAAGAGCCATACGAACGGGTAGAAGATGACGTGGAAATAGTGCAGCGGCGTCACGATGAACATCATGACCTTCATCGGCATGTCGATGCTGATGTTCTTCGGCACGATTTCAGTAATGACGACTTCAAGGTACGTCAGGATAACGACGCCAAGAACGGCACTGATTGCCACGATGCTCGTCCTGTTCAGCGGCATGAAGCCAAGCAGGTCGGACAAAAGCGTAGCCAGCGTATCAGCGCCGAGCCAACCCAGAATAATCCCAGTTGTCGTGACACCAACCTGCGTTGTAGAAAGATACTCGTTCATATTCGACACCATGTTGAGTGCGAGCTTCAGCTTGCGCTTGTTTCCTTCACCGGCCTCAAGCGCGCTTTCAAGCGCACTCTTGCGGACGGAGACAATTGCAAATTCTGCCGCAACGAAAAATGCAGCAAAATAAAAGACGACGAGAATTATGATCAGATTGGTTAACGCCTGACCATTAGACATATATCACATTCCTCATTTCCTTAGTTAATTTATCTCTATTAATATCTTACCATATTTCAACCGGGTTGATATATAAAAGTTGCTTAATCAAAAAGCCCCTGCCGGATTCAAGATCCAGCGGAGGCTTCTCAATGTTATTTCTGGCTGCCGACAGGAAGAACTGCACCCTTGTACTTCTTGTTGATCCAGTTCTGTGTTGACTTGGACTTCAGAGCCTTGACGAGCTTCTTGATTGCAGGCTTCTTCTGGTCGCCCTTCTGGACTGCAATCAGATTGGCGTATGGAGAAGACTTCTTTTCAAGAGCGATTGCGTCCTTCGTCGGCTTGAGTCCGGCCTGGACGGCATAGTTGGAGTTGATGACAGTTGCATCGGCTTCGTTTGATTCGTAAAGCTTAGGCATCAGCTTTGCCTCAAACGTATGCTTGAACGTGATGTTTCTCTTGTTCGTCTTGATGTCATTGAACGTTGCCGTTTCAAGTTTCGTACCCTTCTTGAGCGTAATCAGCCCCGCATCCTTGAAAAGCTTGAGGACACGTCCGTAATCGGAAACATTGCTTGAAACGTAGACCTTGGCATTCTTCGGCAGTTTCTTCAGGCTCTTGTACTTCTTGGAGTAGACACCGATCGGTTCCAGGTGAATGTCACCTGCATCGACCAGAGTGCCGTGGTTCTTCTTGTTCCAGTCCTTCAAAAACGGAATGTGCTGGAAGTAGTTGGCATCGATTTCGCCGTTTGCAAGCGCCTTGTTCGGCATGATGTAGTCATCGAAGACCTTGATCTTAAGGTTGACGCCCTCCTTTTTCAACTGCGGCTGAACGTGACGCAGGATTTCCGCGTGCGGAGTTGCCGAAGCACCGACAGTGATTGTCGTATCGGCATTCGCCACTGTATTTGAACCAAGAAGAAGAGCTGCTGCTGCGACTGTTGCAGTTAAAATACCTGTAAGTTTTTTCATGATTTCTCACCTCATAAGATTTTTATTAACGTTTATCAATTCGTTTGACGGCAAAGTCGCCGAGATACTGGAAGACAAACACGATAATGACAATGACGACCGTTGCCGCCAGCGTGATTGCGTTGTTGTAGGACTGGAAGCCGTCCGTGTACGCCAGCTGGCCGAGACCGCCGGCACCGATTGCACCGGCCATGGCGGTATACCCGATCAGGGAAATTGCCGTGACGGTAATTCCCGAAACAAGCGCCGGCAGACTCTCCGGAATCAGCACTTTAAAAACCAGCTGCCATTTGGTGGCTCCCATTGATTCAGCTGCTTCAAGCACTCCGCCGTCAACTTCGTGAAATGCAATCTCGACCAGTCTTGCGTAAAACGGTGCAGCTGAGAAGACAAGCGACGGAATTGCCGCCTTCGCACCGGTAATTGCGCCGACAAGCACCTGTGTTACGGGCAAAAGCAGCACGATCAGGATGATGAACGGAATCGAACGGAACACGTTGACGAACAGGGCGACGACCCAGTTCAATGCCTTGACGGCCCTGCTGTTTGAACCTGAAGTTTCGTAAAGAAGCAGGCCAAGCAGAAGTCCGAAAACGGCAACAATCAGAATCGAAACAACTGTCATCCAAACCGTTTCAAATGCCGCCGACCAGAGATTCGGCCAGTTGACGTTCTTAAATTGAAAATATGATGCCAGACCGTTGTTATTCATGATCAATCACCTTCGTTTCCACGCGCAGTTCATGGAACAGCTGAATTGCGCCGTCAATGTCTTCCTTCGTCCCCAGAAGCTGGATGAACAGCGTCCCGATTGTCGAATTGGAGTCGGCAAGCTGGTGAATCGAACCTTCCAGAATGCTCAGCTCAAGTCCGGGGAACTGCCTGATGACCCTTCCGACAACAGGTGTCTCCACCTGGCCGCCGTGAAATCTGAGCTGGACCAGCTGTCCGTTCGGGTAGCGCTCGAGCAGGTCCTTGACGACGCTTTGGGTATCCTTGGTCTGGTTGGCGTCAACCTCTGCATTTACAAAGCGCTTCGTCAGATCTTCCTTCGGATGCGTGAAGACTTCTGCAACCGGCCCTTCCTCAATCACCTGTCCGTTTTCCATCACGGCAACCGTGTCGGCCAGTTTGCGAATGACGTGCATCTCATGCGTGATGATCACAATCGTCAAGTTGAGCCTTTCATTGATCCGTTCGAGCAGATCCAGTACCTCGTCCGTCGTCTGCGGATCAAGGGCGCTCGTCGCCTCGTCGGAAATCAGAATGTCAGGATCGTTCGCCAGTGCTCTGGCAATGCCGACGCGCTGCTTCTGTCCGCCTGAAAGCTGCGACGGATATGCATGGATACGGTCCCCGAGGCCGACGACATCGGCAAGCTCCCTGGCCTTTTTTTCGCGCATCTTCTTATCGACACCTGCAAGTTCCAGCGGAAATTCGATGTTCTGCAGAACGGTCCGCGACCACAGCAGGTTGAAATGCTGGAAAATCATGCCGATTTTCTTTCGCTGCCCGCGAAGTTCAGCCCCCTTGAGTCCGTTGATTTTCTTGCCATCAATAATGACTTCACCTTCCGTCGGCGTTTCAAGACCGTTAAGCATTCTGACCAGGGTACTCTTCCCTGCACCGGAAAAACCGACAATTCCAAAAACTTCGCCGTCCTTGATTTTCAAGTTGACGTCCCGGACCGCTCTGACGGGTCCGTCATCTGTTTCAAACGTCTTCGAGATATTCTTAAATTCAATCATTCTGTCATCACTTCCTAAAAAAATCGTAAAAAAAAAGCTCTCATCCGAAAAAGGACGAAAACCCGCGGTACCACCTTAATTTGCCCGAACCTTCCGATCCAGGCCTCACTGACTACTGACATAGCCTTAAACTTTATCGCATTTCTGCGGACCGCGAGCTTGCACCAACGATCTAACTCGGAGTTCATCTTCAGCATGGCTTTCCGACCTTCCTTCTCAACTCCCGGAAGTTCTCTGTCGAAGTACTCACCATGCCTACTCTTCTCTTCAACGTCATCATACTGTTGACTTAGATACTACAATTATTTATGAAATTTGTCAACACCTTTTCTAATTTTTTATTCTAAAATTCCTAATCAGAATGAATCTTCCGGCATTGGAACGCCGGCGGGGCCGGGAAACAGACTATTTCTTCGATTTTCTGAGTTTTTGATCTGCTTTCGGGCCTGCGCGCCGTATTTTTGCGGGGATTTTCTTCATAGAAACTTTTTCCACGGAAAATACAGTGCCGTCAGTCTCATTCGGATTCATTAATACTCTTGACTCAGCAAAATACTGCTGTCATCCTTTCGATTACGGGCAAATCTCAAAAATAGCCCTTTTGCCCGTAATCCGCGACTGGATTTTACGGGCTCATGACCGCTGCTTCTCACACCTTGTCTTAATCAGGCTCAGACCAGCAACAAGGCTCATGATAAGTTCGTGCCGCGTCGCGAC
>NZ_DAIUCE010000089.1:0-7067 GCF_036846325.1 Ligilactobacillus sp.
AGTCAGCTCTTTGATACGAATTGATCAAATCATGCCTGCTGTTCCAGAACGGGACTTTGACGACGCCGAGTATTTTCTTTCTTGGAACGAATCCATAATAGCGACTGTCGTTTGAAACGCTTCGATTATCACCCAAAACGAAATATTTCCCTTTGGGAACTTTAAACGTGCTACCGGTTCCTAAAACAACGCCCTTTGCCTTGGGCAGATTAGCAGCAACCTTCAAGGTTCCGTCAACCTGCTGCTGCGATGTAATGTAGCCTTGCGACCTGAATTTTCCATTAACAAAGAGCTGGCCGTTGTCACGATATTCAACGGTGTCTCCAGGCAAGGCAATCACCCTTTTGACATATTTAGTGTCCTTTGTCAGGCTCGTGTTGTTCCGGTCGACTCCGTAAGCATCAAAGACGACTACCGAATCGCGCTTTATCCTTGCCTTATGCAGCATCAAAACCCGTTCATTATTCTGAAGGTTCGGATACATTGATGTTCCGTCAACTTTTACGACTGAGACAAAGAACGTTTTAATGACGGCTGCAATCAAAAAACCGACAAGAATCGGAATGACCCAGCTTAAAATATTTTTAACAGCTTTCAAGTAATATTTCCTCACAAATCTTTAAATTTCTGATTCACGTACAAGTGATTCAGATACAGTGCAAAAATTGCGGCAAATAACAGCTCATATAAAAGGAATACAGAACTTTCGCCATATACGAACGGCATGAATATTACTATCAAATCCAGTCCGATTCTCACAAAGAATCGCGGATAATCAAAGTGAATCATATTGCTGAACAAGCTTATGATTCCAACGAAAGCTATCAGCAACGCAAGTAAAATCAAGAACGTGAACAGAATTTTAGCATCATCCGCATATCGTTCGGCAGCTTCAAAGGACCTTCCGGGACGCCTGAGAATTGCTACTATCAATCTGAAATACCATGTGCTGAGAATATAAACAACACCCAATATGCCGATGATGATATTCATCCATATGTTAAAAGCCTCACGCTTCATGTTCCGGCCCCCTAAAATTAGTTAATCCCACAAGTTGATTATAGTATATAATCGGCTGCATTAAAGCATATAGCAGCGATAATCTGCTATTTTTAAGCGTTTCTTAACTTATCCGCGAGGCCTAGAAGATATTCATGACTTGCTATTTGTTCTGACGCATCCCTTTGATCTTTCAGAATAATCTCATAGATGCTCGTCGCATTGTCATTCATTAACGGCAATGCCTTTGCCCAGTCAATTTTTCCCTTGCCAAGAGGCAGACTGTCATGCGTTTCACCCATTGAATCAACCAGGTGATAATGAACGACGTGATCCTTCAGGCGTTTCATCGAGGCCAGCAGCTTTTCGTTGCTGCCGCGATTCTTGATGAAGCAGTGCGAGGTGTCAAAGGCAAGACGGTAGCCTTTTTCAAAAATATAAAGGTCTTCTTCTTCATCACCGTAATAAAAAATCGGCGAAATCGAGTTTTCAAACATAATGTGATTTTTGCCAAGATTCGCAAACGAGTCAATGCGGCGATAAGCCTGTTCTCTTGCCTGGTCGACTCCTCCCCACATATTGATGTAGCTTTGGGTCTGGCGTGAATAGGATCCGTGAACGAGCAGCTGAGCATCATAGTCAAATGCGAGCTGCAGCAGATCGTCCGTGCTTTTGTCGATAAAATTATAGAGGTCGCGGCACTTATCGAAAGGCGCGATCAATTCCGTAAACTGGCCATGAAATCGCATCGGGTGGTGCATCACGATCTTTTGTACGCCCTCGCTTTTGATCCATTCAAAATCATATCTGAAACGTTTGAGTCCATCCCTCGTAAAATCATTTTCAGAAGTATAAAATTCGAAAACATCCGGTTTGTAACGCAGTCTGTCTTCAATTTGTTCTGAGTCAGTGCTTGCTTTTAACCCTAGTTGAATTTTCAAAATGTCACCAGCTTTCATAAAATTAAGGAGCTGAGATTGATCCCAGCTCCTTTTCGTATTGCGTTATTTGTAGATATCTTCCATCCATCCGAGCGCAAGAGCTTTTTCTCCGAGATGCGTTCCGATAACAGGACCGAAGTAGCTGATATCGATTGGACAATCGGGATGATTCTTGGCTAATTTGTCTCTCCATGCAAGAGCGGCAGCTTCATCATTTCCATGGAAGATGATTAAACGCAAAGGATAGTCTATCCCTTTGATACGTTCGTCAAACAAATCTTCTGCACGTTTTAAAGCTCTCTTAGAGGAACGAACTTTTTCAAAGGCCACAATTTTATCCGATTCGTCATCAAACGTTAAAAGCGGCTTAATTCTCAAAACGCTTCCGATAAATGCAGAGGCGTTTGACAGACGTCCTCCTCGAACGAGATTCTGCAGATCGTCGACGACAAAGATTTCATCGATCGTATCGCGCAAATGATCGAGACGCTTGAGAATATCATCCAACTCTGCTCCGTTTTGAGCCATGCGAGCCGCTTCGATGGCTAAATACCCCATCAAAAGAACCGTAATTTTTGAATCATAGGGAATAAGATTGATTCGATCGGAAACGGCATCCTTGACCGTTGTTTCAAGCGTTCTGACGAATCCGGAAATAGTTCCGGCAAGATGAATGCTGATAACGGTATCGTATCCTTCGTCCGCTAATGACTCATACAATTCAACCAATTCTCCGACCGGAGGCTGCGAAGTCGTCGGGAACTTTTCGCACGTACGCAATTTTTCATAAAACTCTTCAGTTGTGATGTCGATGCCCTCGTTGTAAACTTTGTCATCGATAATAAAAGGAATCGGAACAACGCGAATATTATATTTTTCCACCTGTTCTTTGTTAAGATAGGCTGTACTGTCGGTTACAACAGCGATTTTCATTTAACTACACCTACTTTAATTTATTATTGCAAACTTAATGATACCACATAAACGGGCCGATGACTAGAAAGCCGGAATATGTTTCGCATTTGAAGAGATTTCTTATTCGGTATCTTGCTGATGCTTCCTTTTATTTTTTGACGTTTTCTTTGCCATATTCCGCAAAAAAAGTTAGAATATTAGGGAATGCTTTTAAGGAGGAATGAGAAATGGCTTTTGACGGTCTTTTTACTCGTGCAATGGTCAAGGAACTTGCTGACTGCCTGGTTTACGGCCGGGTCGCAAAGATTTCTGCTCCGTATCAGAACGAGGTCATTTTGACGATTCGTAATCAAAGGAAAAACTACCCCTTGCTGCTTTCGGCGCATCCCACGTATGCACGGGCTCAAATCACCGAAATTCCGTACTCCAATCCGCAGACGCCGACGAATTTCACGATGGTTCTCAGAAAATATCTGGAAAGTGCCAGACTTGCATTTATCGAACAGGTTGAAAATGATCGCGTGATCAACTTCGGATTCGTTACGAGAAACGAACTCGGAGACAAATTGCCGCTTCTTTTGAGTCTTGAAATCATGGGACGCTACAGCAATCTGATTCTGGTCGATCAGGAAACGGGAAAGATCATCGATACCGTCAAGCACGTATCAATGGATCAAAACAGGTATCGGACGCTTCTGCCGCAGGCAACGTATCGTTTGCCGCCTTCTCAGGGAAAAGTCAATCCCTTCGAAGACGAGTCGAAGACATATCTGGAACTTCTGAGAAAGTTCCCTAATCGAGAAGTTCTGGCCGGAAACATCGTTAGAACATATCAGGGCTTTTCAAGAGAAAGCGCGTTGATTTTGGCGGACCGTCTTCATGAGACAAGTGAGCCTGACGATGCATTTGCTGCATTTTTAAGTGAAACCGCTAATCATCCGTATCCAGCGATTTCGGAAACCGACAAGGGACTTGATTTTACGTGTTTCAAAACAGAATCCAAGAGCGTCAGAAGATTTGAAACGCTGAGTTTGATGCTTGATGCCTATTATCGCGAAAAAGCTACGAGAGATCGCGTCATGTCGCAGGGATCAAAGCTGATTCACGTCATCAAAAACGATCTTTCGCGTAACAGAAAAAAGCTCGTTAAACTTGAAAAAGAGCTCAAGGCAACGGAAAATGCCGACGATTACCGCATCAAGGGCGAACTTTTAACGACCTATCTCCATCAGATCAGGCGCGGAATGACTGAGGTCGTGCTCAATAATTATTATGATGGCGAAAAACCAGTCAAAATCACATTGTCTAATCAGCTTTCACCGTCAGCCAATGCGCAAAAGTATTTCAAGCGTTATCAAAAACTTAAGAATGCCGTTTCCTTCGTTACGAAGCAAATCGATTTGACGGCAAGGGAAATTGATTATCTCGAAACGATTCAGGCTCAGATTGAACTCGCTGAACCTAAAGACTTGCAGGATATTGAGCTTGAGCTTGAAAAAGGCGGTTACCTTGGGACAAAGGCCAAGTCAAAAAAGAAACCACATCAGGCAAAAAGCAGGCCTGAAACCTTCATTGCATCGGACGGAACGGAAATATCTGTCGGAAAGAACAATTACCAAAATGACCGTTTGACGCTCAAAACTGCCAGAAAGGATTATTACTGGCTGCACGTCAAAAACGTTCCCGGCTCTCACGTCATCGTCAATTCGGATTCTCCAAGCGAAGAAACGCTGACCGAAGCCGCAGTCATCGCTGCTTACTATTCAAAATCCAGAGCCTCGGCCAACGTGGCGGTTGACTTTGTACAAGTCAAAAAAATCAGAAAGCCAAACGGCGCAAAGCCCGGGTTCGTTATCTACGAAGGTCAGAAAACGCTCTACGTCACGCCTGACAAGGAACTGGTCGAAAAACTGAAGCATGCAAAGTAAAAAAAGCCTGAAGCTACGAACGTGGCTTCAGGCTTTTTTGTGATTTATTCATCTTCTGAATCAGGTTCCTGACGGACAATCGTGACCAGACAAGGATTACCTTGAGAATCCGTGTCAAGCACGAATGATCCGTTTGAATAGCGATCGCATGACGGGTGATTCGAAACGCTGAGTTCGATCTCTTCGCCTGCAGTCGTTTCGATAATCAACTTGTCCGTTTCGACAACCGGCTTGGCAAAGAAGATTCGATGCGGGTTGCGCTTCAATTCACGCAAAATCTGAACGCCGCGTCTGGCCCTTGAATTCTGCGGAATCTTGTCGAGTTTCATCTTCTTGAAAGCTCCGCGTTGAGTCACGATGGCAATCTCATCATGTTCTCTTACCAAAGAAACGCCGACCAGATAGTCTTCTCTTAAATCCATGCACTTGACGCCGCTTGTTCTAGCTCCTGTCGTCGGCACTTCATTCAATGAATAGCGCAGTCCGTACCCGGTATGCGTTGCACAAAAGACTTGCAGATCTTCATCCGGCGTCTCAACGAACTCGGCCATGATGACTTCATCAGTACCAGTTTTAAGCTTGATGAACGTCTGTGCACGTGATCTGTACGTCCGTCCCGGTTTGAGATCTTTAAGCAGCGTTTGCTTGATCATGCCTTCCTTAGTTGCAAAGACAAATGCTCCTTCTTTTTCAAGACTGTCAAACGTAAATGCTTCGATAACGTGTTCATCATCGCTTAAACCGACCGTCTGACTCAAATGCTCACCGGTGTCTTTCCAGCGCGAATCAACGATGTCATGAATCGGCCGGTAGATGACGTTTCCCTTATTGGTGAACATCAGCAGATGATCCAAAGTATTGGCGACTTTCATCAAAACGACGACGTCTTCATCCTTCAGACCATTGTCGCCTTCATCCGAGGCCTTGAACGAGCGCAGCGAAGAGCGTTTTACGTATCCGTCGCGCGACACGAGCATCATGACGTCTTCCTGGGCGACCATGACTTCGGTGTCGATTTTGAGTTCCTCGATTTCAGCCCTGATTTCAGTCAGGCGCGGCGTGCTGTATTTTTTGTCAATTGCCCTGAGCTCCTTCTTGATTACTTTGTCAAGTTCCCTGCCGTCATTCAGAATCCTGGTGTATTCGACAATTTTACTTTCAAGTTCTTCGGCTTCGTTTTGCAATGCGGTAACGTCGGTATTCGTCAGACGATAAAGCTGCAGGGAAACGATGGCCTCGGCCTGCCTTTCAGTAAAGTCAAACGATGAAACCAGGTTTTCCTTTGCATCTTTCTTATTCTTTGATGCACGAATGGTTTTGATGACATCATCCAGAATCGACAGCGCCTTGATCAGTCCATCAACGATGTGCTTGCGTTCTTTGGCCTTGTTAAGGTCAAATTCAGTGCGTTTCGTCACCACGATGCGCTGATGTTCAAGGTATGATTCGAGAATCTTCTTCAATCCGACGTGCTTGGGGCACTTGTGATCGATTGCAACCATATTGAAGTTGTATGAAATCTGTAAATCAGTATTCTTGAACAGATAGTTCAAAATGCCCTGTGCGTTTGCGTCCTTTTTAAGCTCGATGACGACGCGGAGTCCTTCGCGGTCGCTTTCATCCCTGACTTCAGAGATACCCTCTGCCTTCTTCTGCAGTCTGATTTCGTCAATTTTCTTGACCAGCAAGGCTTTGTTGACCTCATAAGGAATTTCTTCGATTACGATCTGCTGCTTTGCGCCGCGAATATCCTCAATTCGTGTCCTGGCCCGAAGCATTGCCTTGCCGCGTCCCGTCTCATAAGCTTTTCTGATGCCATCCAGTCCAAGCATAATCCCGCCCGTCGGGAAATCGGGCCCCTTGATGAACTTCATCAGATCGTCCAGGTCGGCTTTAGGATGATCCATCAGATAAATCGTTGCCTGAATCGTTTCAGAAAGATTGTGCGTCGGAATCTCCGTCGCATATCCCGCAGAAATTCCCGTTGCTCCGTTAACCAGCAGATTTGGAAATCGCGCCGGCAAAACGGTCGGCTCAAATTCGGTATCATCGAAATTCGGCACCATTTCAACCGTTTTCTTGTCGATGTCCTTCAGCATCTCAGCCGCAATTTCCGACAGCCTGGCCTCCGTGTAGCGCATGGCAGCCGGAGGATCACCGTCCATGGAACCGTTGTTGCCGTGCATTTCGATCAGAGGTTCGCGTAGTTTCCAATACTGGCTCAAGCGCACCATCGCTTCGTAAATTGAACTGTCACCGTGCGGGTGGTAGTTGCCCATGACGT
>NZ_DAIUCE010000090.1:0-6845 GCF_036846325.1 Ligilactobacillus sp.
ATTCTTTTCTCAAATGTAGTCAAATATACAAAATGGTTACATTTGTTCACATTTTATATAGCAGGTAATTAGTCGTGGAAGAGATAAATTATCCGCGGTACAATGAGGTTCTTTATACAACCGTTCTTGCCAACGGATTGCGCGTTAATTTGTTGCCTCGAAAGAATTTTCATAAGACATATGGAGTTTTGACGACGGATTATGGTTCAATCGACAATACGTTCGTTCCATATGGAAAAAAGGAATTGGTCAAGGTCCCGGACGGGATTGCTCACTTTTTGGAACACAAGATGTTTGAAAAAGAAGATCATGATGCTTTTGATCTTTTTGGAAAGTATGGCGCATCCTCCAATGCGTTTACAAGTTTTACAAGAACAAGCTACTTGTTTTCTGCAACCCGAAACGTTGACAAGTGCATTGAGATTTTATTGAATTTCGTTCAGGAACCTTACTTTTCTGAAAAAACAATTGAAAAGGAGCGCGGAATCATTGCCCAGGAAATTAAAATGTATGACGATGACCCGAGCTGGCAGCTTTATTTTGGCATAATCGGAAATCTGTATCCGGAAGATCCGTTGGCAAGCGATATTGCAGGGACGGTGGATTCGATTGCACAGATTACTCCTGATGATTTATACGCTTGTTACAGAACTTTTTATCAGCCGGGCAACATGAATCTTTTTTTGGTCGGAGGATTCAATCAAACCGAAGTACTGGATCTAATTAAAGAGAATCAGGCAAACAAAACGTTTGATGCTCCGTTTGAAATTACAAGGACATCTTTTTCAACCGACAAGGAAGGAAAGGACATCATCCCGTATCGGATGAATGAGCTGAGCGTCCAAAGGCCTGCGGCAATTGTTGGAATCAAGGGTCTGGATGATGTTCCGGAAGGAAGAGACGGACTTTTTTACAAGCTTTCCCTGGAAATGCTGATGTATTTGCTGTATGACGAAACGTCAGAACAGTATCTTGAATTATACAATAAAGGTATCTTGGATGACAGTTTCAGTTATGACGTTACGGTTGAACGAGGATTTCATTTTGTGACAATGTCAGGCGACACTGAATTTCCGCAGGATTTTTCGAATTCGATTATCGAGATTGCTGAAAACTCTCGAGCAATTCTGGAAAATTCAGAGGAAAGATTCGAGCTTGCCAAGCGTGAGCTGATCGGGCGCAGCATTTCAGCGATGAATTCGCTTGAAAATATCGCCAATCGCTATGAAGGAAGTCTTTTTGACTATGCAACGATTTTTGATGTCGTTCCACTGCTTGAAAAGATGACTTTGAAAGATGTCGAGAAAACGGCCGAATCATTCATCAGATCCGAAGCGGTCAGCGTTTATCAGATTCTTCCAAAGGGGGAAGAAGCGTGAAGTGGGCACTGATTTTCGGAGCGTCGGGAGATATTGGCTCAAAAGTTGCAGAAGACCTGGCCGATGAGGGCTGGTCGCTTTATCTTCATTATTATCGAAATCGCGAAAAAATCGATGAGCTTGTCGGAAAAATATCCAAAAGGCATCCTAAACAGGATTTCATCGCCCTGCAATATGATATGACGGATGCGGACAACATCTCCAAAATTTGCGATACAATCTTCGGGAAGCTGAATGCGGTTGTTTTTTCGGAAGGGACGACTTACTACGGCCTTTTTTCAGAATTATCGCCGGATAATTTGGATATGATGATTACGATGCAGCTCAGAACTCCGCTCAGAATCGTTCAGGCACTTCAGGACAGGCTTGCTGAGTCTGAATGTGGTCGGATTGTCTTTATAGGTTCCGTTTATGGCGGTGCAGGCAGTGCGATGGAAGTCGGTTACAGCACGGTTAAAGGTGCCTTGAGTGCATTTTCGAGGGCATATGCAAAAGAAGTCGCATCGTTGGGGATAACGGTTAACGTTATTGCTCCCGGTGCCGTTGACACTCAGATGAACAAGATTTTTTCCGAGAGCGAAAAAGAAGATATTGATGCCGAAATTCCGATTGGACGGTTTGCATCTCCTGATGAGATCAGCTATTGGGTTTTGGCTCTTTTGAGTGAAAAAGCGGGGTATCTGACGGGCCAGACGCTTTATGCGACCGGAGGATGGCTAAAATAAAGGTTTTCTTATCATTTTTAGATGCTGAAATATGTTATACTTATTGATGGACTGAGTTTTCAAATATTTTCACAATCATTACGAAAAATACTGGAGAGATTTCAATGAATGGGATTGGACAAACTTTAAAAGAAGCTAGAGAAAAGAAGGGCTTGACGCTTGACGATCTGCAACAGACAACAAAGATTCAAAAGCGGTACTTGATTGCAATTGAAGCTGAAAACTTTGATGCGCTTCCAGGTGATTTTTACGTGCGGGCTTTTATTCAGCAGTATGCCAAGGTTGTTGACCTGGACGGTGATGAGTTGCTCGCTCAGCTTGAAGAAAAAACAGGAATTAAAACCGAAGCTCCGGTTGCCCGCGAAGCAACGACGAGAACAGAAGCTGTCAGACTAGAACAGGCAGAAAAGAATGACTTTTTAGGCAAACTGATGAACTATTTGCCGACAATCATCATTGTGATCGTTGTCGTTGCGATTCTTGGAACGATTTATGTCGTTGCCTGGGGCAATCACAGCAAGAATTCTGAGTCTCAAAGTTCCTCAAGTCAGACGGTCTCAGTTTCATCTGATGTCAAGAAGAAGAAGTCATCCGCAAGTTCTGCAAGCACGTCTTCTGCTAAAAAGACTGCAAATTCAAAGTCTTCTGCTAAGAAGAAGTCCGCGGTTTCAACTAAGCAAACGATTGAGAACGTTTCTGCAGAAGGATCCAGGTTCGTTTACGACGTTAAAAATGCAGCGGATAAAAACAAATTGGAACTTTCCGTCAGCGGCAGCGCTGCCTGGAGCGCCGTTTCGTCAAATGGTTCCCAGGTATGGCAGGGAACGTTGAATGACGGTGGCAGTCATACTGTCGAACTTCCGCAAGGCACGACGACGATTACAATCAGTTTAGGCAATTCAAATTCGACTTCGCTTAAATTAAATGGAAAGAAGTTTGATTATAAGAAGGAAAATGACACGTTGACAGTCAGGACGATTACGCTTAATCTTAAGTAGTAATATCAATCGGCAAGACTGAAAGCCTTGCACGGGTGCAAACACCTTTTGATTTGGGAGGATTATTATGAATTTGCCTAATAAGTTGACGGTTATTCGAATTTTATTGATACCGTTATTCATGTTAGTATTATTGCTTCCGCTTGATTGGGGCAGCATTGTGGTCGCTGGAACTTCTATTCCGGTTACGCAGTTTATAGGTGCTGTTATTTTTGCATGTGCTTCAATTACGGATTTTGCTGATGGTCAAATTGCGCGTCGCAACAAGTTGGTAACTAATTTTGGCAAGTTTGCCGATCCATTGGCGGATAAAATGATTGTTATGACCGCTTTTGTCATTTTGGTACAAATGGGCAGGGTTCCGGCATGGGTTGCGGCAATCATCGTGTGTCGTGAGCTGGCGGTTACCGGGCTTAGGTTGATCGTGGTTGAAAATGACGGTGAAGTCATTGCGGCTAAGATGCCTGGCAAAATCAAGACGTTTACGCAGATGTTTTCAATTATATTCCTGTACTTAAACAATGTTTTCTTTGCAAATATTAATTTCCCAATCGGTGAGATTCTGCTTTATATTTGCTTGTTCTTTACAGTTTATTCAGGAATTGATTATTTCTGGAACAGTCGGGCGGTTTTTGAGGATTCATTCAGTAAATAATTTTGCGGGGCCAGGAGTTTTTCTTGGCCCTGTTTGTATTTTCACAACAGGCTTGAAAAAGTTTCTGTGCCGTGAAATAATTAACAGGAAAAATAAAATGAAATAAGTTCTTTTCGCGTATTTAAGAATAGGTGGGATTTTAATGCATGCAGAAGTCATTTCGGTCGGAACGGAAATTTTATTAGGGCAAATAACGGATACTAATTCGACATTTATCAGTCAACGCCTGGCCGAATTAGGAATTGACGTCTATTTTAAAACGGTTGTCGGGGACAACGAAAAAAGACTTCTTCAAGCTTTGGAGATTGCTTCTGGCCGGGCTGATCTGATTATCTTATCCGGTGGACTCGGACCGACAAAAGACGATCTTACGAAGCAAACCGTGGCTGAATTTTTAAATTGCGGTCTGTTGACGAATAATGATGCCCTCGAGTACATCAAAGAGTATTATCGTCAAAACAACCGGAAAATGACTGATAACAATCTGTTGCAGGCAAAATATCTCGAGGGTTCAGTTTCTCTTCCGAATGAAAGCGGCATGGCAGTGGGCAGTTATTATCAAAATTCCAAGGGACCTGACTTTATTTTGCTCCCTGGCCCCCCAAGCGAGATGTGTCCCATGTTTGACAGGGAAGTAATGCCCAGATTGAAAGAAAATTATGTAAGAGAACATCTGCTTTTTTCAAGAGTTTTGAGATTTTACGGTATTGGTGAATCACAATTGGTGACTGAATTGGCTGATGTGATCAACGGACAGACTAATCCGACGATTGCACCATATGCCAAAGTTGGCGAAGTCACGCTTCGTTTGACCGCTCAAGCGGCTTCAAGGGAAAGCGCAAAGGAAATTCTTGATGAAACGGAGCAGGTCATTTCGGAGCGCGTGGGTCAATATCTTTATGGATATGGCGATGACAACAGTCTTCCGAAGGTTGTCGTTGAAAAGCTCAAGCAAAGAGGCTTGACGGTTTCTGCTTCTGAAAGTTTGACCGGTGGTTCATTTCAAAAGGCAGTTACGGACATTTCCGGTGCTTCACGGATTTTTCCCGGCGGTTTCGTGACCTATTCGGCATCCGCCAAGGAAAACCTGCTGGATATTCCTAAGGAGATTATTGATGAAAATGGCGTTGTCAGCGAAGCGACTGCCAAATGGATGGCCGAACGGACAAGGATTAAAACGGATACGGATTTTGGAGTTTCGTTTACGGGTGTTGCCGGGCCTGACACTTTAGAGGGAAATCCCGCAGGAACCGTTTGGATTGGAATATCACGGCGAAACGGCCGCTTTTGAATACCATTTTTATGGGAATCGCGATGCAGTTCGAGTCCGCAGCGTTTTGGCCGGATTTGCTCTGATCAATGAGGAGCTGTAAGGGAAAAGCAGGTTAATCAAACTTTAGTTCGTAATATACTTGCTTTTTTATAAAAAAACAAGTATCATAGGGTATACAAACAAAACAAATGTTCAATTTATAAGAAAGTTGAGGGGTTTCGGTGAGCGACGATAGAAAAGCTGCATTAGATAATGCTCTTAAAAAAATTGAAAAGAACTTTGGTAAAGGCTCTATTATGAGGATGGGCGATAAAGCCGATACCAGGATTTCGACTGTGCCGACTGGTTCGCTTTCATTGGATGAAGCGTTGGGAGTAGGCGGTTTTCCGCGTGGCAGGATTGTTGAAATCTACGGTCCCGAAAGTTCTGGTAAGACAACCGTTGCATTGCATGCAGTTGCTGAAGTTCAAAAACGTGGCGGAACGGCGGCTTATATTGATGCTGAAAATGCTCTTGATCCTGCTTATGCGCAGGCCCTGGGCGTTAATATCGATGAACTGCTGCTTTCGCAGCCTGATACGGGAGAGCAGGGACTTGAAATTTGTGATGCTTTGGTTTCATCCGGTGCGATTGATATAGTGGTAGTCGATTCAGTTGCTGCCTTGGTTCCCCGGGCTGAAATTGAAGGCGAAATGGGCGATACGCACGTTGGATTGCAGGCTCGTTTGATGTCGCAGGCTTTGCGCAAACTTTCAGGTACAATCAATAAAACTAAGACAATTGCCTTGTTCATAAACCAGATTCGTGAGAAGGTCGGAGTTATGTTTGGCAATCCTGAGACGACTCCAGGCGGTCGTGCATTGAAGTTTTATTCGACTGTACGTTTGGAAGTCCGTCGTGCTGAACAGATCAAGGATGGATCAGATATTATTGGAAATCGCGTCCGTATCAAGGTTGTCAAAAACAAGGTTGCTCCTCCGTTCAAGACGGCTGAAGTTGACATTATGTACGGTGAAGGAATTTCCAAGACCGGCGAATTGATTGATATGGCAGTTGAAAAGGAAATTGTCAAGAAGAGCGGTTCATGGTTCTCATATGGTGAGGAACGCATTGGTCAGGGACGTGAAAACGCAAAGAAATATATGAAGGAACATCCGGATATCATGGAAGAAGTTACAAAGAAAGTCAGAGCGGCATACGGAATTGGTGATAATCAGGGTGATGAACAGCTCGAATTGAAAATCGATGATGAAAAAGGTCCTAAATCGGCTGGCAAGGCATCAAAAAAAGTTGAAGACAGTGCAAAATAGTTTTTGAAGTTTGGTTGGAAGAACCTATTCAGCTTTTACCGATTTTGAAATCGGTAAAAGCTTTTTTATTTGGTTGTGAAAAATTTTCTGGCTGTCAAAATTTTTCAGGCTCAAACGTATCTGAGCCTGGATGACTGATGAAAGTTATCTTGTTTTGCTTTTGCCTTTGTTCCAGGGTGCATAACCTGTTATTTCTAATAAGCATTGACATACACCACTGAAAAACATTAAAATATTATTGTGCGTAAAAACATTTTTAACATCTTAATAAAAACACAACAAGATAATAATCAATTCTTGAAACGATGACGGAGGGGCAAAATTTGGAAAATATGCTTGTCATCCTCGTGATCGCGATTGTAACATTGGTGCTTGGATTCGTGTTTGGCTTTGCTTATCGGAAAAACAGCTATGAAAAGTCTCTTGATGCCGCCACTAAAACGGCCAACGGGATTTTGGACAATGCTAGAAAAGAAGCCGCGGCTCAAAAAAAGGAAGCCTTGTT
>NZ_DAIUCE010000091.1:0-1045 GCF_036846325.1 Ligilactobacillus sp.
GTCCAAAGCTTGCGTACGGGCTCATGACCGCTCGCTTCCACACCTTGTCTAATCAGGCTCAGACCAGCAACAAGGCTCATGATAAGTTTGTGCCGCGTCGCGACTGCGCTTGCGCTGATCACTCGCGCCCCTCCTTATCTCCCGCCTTGTTGGGCGGCTGGTCTTCGCACCTTCATAATCAGGTTTCGCCTCACAACCCCCTTGTCCCAAGCACCCTTGCTCGGGCAAGCCGGGCTTACCCGTCGCAAGTGCGACTTGGATACGCGGGGGCTGGGCGTTCGGCTCCACACCTTACTTTTCCATCTTCTTCATCAACAACAATAATTGTTCGCAGATCTCGTCAATATTTGAATTGTCGGAATCCCTGAGGTACGTGATCAGCTCGATCGCGTTTGGCGGAAGATTCTTAATTGAAATATTATGTTTACTATCAAGTATTTCTTCAACGGAAATATTCAGGGCATTGCAGATGTCGACAAGTTTTTCAATACTGACGTTTTGCTTTTTCTCTCTTTCGATTTTTGAAATGTAGTTAACGGAAAGGTTGCTGTATTCTGCGAGCTCTTCTTGCGTCATGCCGGCAAGATGCCTGTATTTCCTTATTTTTGACCCCAGATGAATTTTATTGTCCATTTTAAAATCACGGCTTTCTTTTTTTGTCTCACTTTAACTTTATTATTAATTGAGGGTTATCAAAATATAACAAAGTACGTATGATGTGTATTTTTACGCCGTTAAAATGGATTATATTACATTTGGAGGGAGCTATTTTCTAAGTTGTATTTATAGAATGGAAATTATAACAAATTTCTGATACTCTGTATTTGAAGGCGGGTGAAATAATGGAAGCATGGCTGTTTCTTTTTCTGGTTTTTTCAGCAGCAGTTTTTGGCAGGAATAATTCGCTGATCATCGCATGCATCGTGGTAGCATTAATCAAATTGCTTCCCTTTGCGGACAAGTGGTTTTCCGTTTTGCAGGCAAAAGGCATCAATTGGGGCGTGACGATTATTTCGATTGCGATTCTCGTTCCGATCGCGACCGG
>NZ_DAIUCE010000091.1:1055-6803 GCF_036846325.1 Ligilactobacillus sp.
CTGCAGGACATGTTCAAGGCCTTCAAAACGCCTGCGGGCTGGATTGCGGTTGCCTGCGGAATTTTGGTGGCGGTTCTTTCAAGATACGGCATTTCGCAGCTTGCCGCCGTTCCGCAGGTAACGGTGATGCTTGTCATTGGCACGATTCTTGGCGTGGTCTTTTTGAAAGGAGTTGCGGCCGGTCCCGTAATCGCAAGCGGGATGGCATATGTCATAATTTCGCTGTTGGGGCTTAGTTTCAAGTGAATCAGTCGGCGGTTGTTTCCGGTACGAAATGCAGTGCTGGTGGCAGCTGCTTTTTTTATGCGTAAAATAATGCATATCTCGCTATCAAATGAATAAAAAACCAAAAAACGCGCAAAAAATAGCATAAATTTATAAAAAACACTTGAAATTATACCGAAATTAGAATATAGTTAGTTCAACGTTATGAATTACTGAGCTTGAGGAGGCGGAGTTATGCGTGCAGCGGTCGTGGGAGTGACTGGGTACAGCGGAACGGAATTGTTTCGAATTTTAAGCAATCACCCTGAAATAGAAGAAATTAATCTGTATGCGCGGGAAAAAGAGGGCGTTTCGAAGCGTTATCTGAATAAAGAGGTGTCTGCATTTCGCAATATTGAAAACGAGCTTTTGCCATATGATGCAAAGAAAATCATGGAACGAAACGACGTAGTGTTCTTTGCGGTTCCGGCCGGGGTTACGAGCAGGCTTGCCGCTCCCTTTATCCAAAACGACTTTCCCGTCATCGATCTGTCGGGCGATTTCAGATTAAAAGATCCGGAAGAATATGAAAAATGGTATAAGAAGCCGGCCGCACCAAAAGAGGAACTGGAAGCATCCTGCTACGGACTGGCTGATTTCTACAAGCCCGATACGAGCTATATTGCAAATCCAGGGTGTTATGCGACGGCGACGATTTTAGGCATTGCACCGCTCCTGCTTAAGCACCTGATCAAGCTCGACTCCCTGATTGTCGATGCCAAGTCAGGCGTATCCGGATCAGGGAAAAAATTGACGGAAAACAGCCATTATCCGGTAATCAATGAAAATGCGCTGCTTTACAAGGTCAATTCTCATCAGCATATTCCGGAAATTTTGCAGCAGCTGAAGAAATTCGACAGCGGGATTGAAGCGCTGCAGTTTTCAACAACGCTGATTCCGGTCACGCGCGGAATCATGGCGACGATTTATGCCAAGCCGGAGGATGCTGACGGTTTTAGTCTTGAAGCATTGAAAAGAGCGTACGCAGACGTCTATCACGGCAAGAAATGCGTCAGGGTCCTTGAAGAAGGATTTCCTCAGATCAAGGACGTGCAGTATTCAAACTACTGCGACATCGGCGTTGCTTACGATGAGCTGAGCAAGACGATTTCCGTTGTTTCCGTAATCGACAACCTTGTCAAAGGCGCGGCGGGGCAGGCGGTGCAGAATATGAATGATTATTTTGGCCTGGATGAGCTTTGCGGGTTGCCGGAAGTTCCGGCCTGGCCATAGGGAGGACAAGGATTATGGAAGAGATTGATTTTAAATGGCCGAAGGGTTTCTTTGCGGACGGAGTTCACGCGGGTCTTCGCAGGAAAAGACTTGATATGGGCTGGGTCGTGTCGGAAGTTCCGGCACAAAGCGCCGGAGTTTATACGACCAACCAGTTTCAGGCGGCTCCGACGAAACTGACGAAGGAAACAATCAATAAGAAGCATGAATTACAGGCCATCATCATGAACAGTGCCGTTGCCAATTCCTGCACGGGAATCGAAGGAACGGAAAATGCACATGAAGAACAGGTCCTTGTTGCTTCAAAACTTGGAATCGATAAAGACCTGGTCGGCGTTGCCTCAACCGGAGTAATCGGGGTTCAATTGCCGATGGATAAAATCAGGCAAGGCTTGGCCGGACTTCAGAAAACTGAAAACTTTAAGGTAACCGAAGCCGTTTTGACGACGGATACGCATTCGAAGACCATCAGTGTGTCATTTGACGTCTTTGGTAAAACGTGTACAATCTCCGGATTCTGCAAGGGATCGGGCATGATCAAACCCAACATGGCCACGATGCTCGGATTCGTCGTGACGGATGCCAAAGTGGCAGGACAAAAGCTTCAGGAAACGCTTGTCGAACTGACGAATGAAACCTTCAATCAGATTACGGTCGACGGTGATACATCGACAAACGACATGGTCGTTGTCATGGCAAACGGTCAGGCCATGAAAGATGAGCCTGAACTTTCAAAGGGACCTGAATATGAAAGCTTCAAGGCAGCCTTAAAGCACGTTCTGGTCTTTTTGGCCAAGGAAATCGCACGTGACGGCGAAGGTGCAACGAAGCTTGTTGAAGCAAACGTCAACGGGGCTTATTCCAAAGAGGACGCGCAGCACGTGGCCAAGGCCATTGTCGGGTCGAACCTCGTCAAGGCGGCCTTGTTCGGAGAAGATGCCAACTGGGGCCGGATCATCGATGCGATTGGTTCGACGAACGCCAGGCTCAAAATCGATTCCGTCGACATTGCGCTTAACAAGACGAAAATCGTCGAGCACTCGCTGGGACTTGATTTTGATGAAGATGCACTAAAGGAAAAACTCAAATCTGATGAGATCATAATCGACGTTGAACTTAACAACGGCGATTTCAAAGGACAGGCATGGGGATGCGACCTGACGTACAAATACGTTCAGATCAACGCCTCGTATCGCAGCTGACGAAAGGGGACCGGAACATGGATGATCTGATTGTGGTTAAAATCGGTGGGAACGCCATTTCTCAATTAAAGCCGGCTTTTTTTGAAAAATTGAAGTATTGGAAGCATTTGGGCAAGAAAGTTCTAATCGTCCATGGCGGCGGTCCGAATATTTCAAGGCTTTGCGAGAAAATGGGGATTCCTGCAGAAAAAAAGCATGGAATTCGCGTAACGGGCAAAGAGGTGCTTGAACTTACGAAACTCGTGCTTTTGGGCGAAAGTCAGCCTGAACTGGTCGAAAAACTGACTGAGCATGGTTTGCCTGTCAGCCCGTTGTCATGTGCCTGTTCGCACCTGATTGAGGGAAGATATCTTGATGAGGCAGAGTATGGTTCGGTCGGCATGGTGACGAAGGTCAACAAGATGGCGATTGCAGGTGCTTTGTGGCAAAGAATCGGCGTCATGGCACCGATGTGCGTGACGGAAGACGGAAAATGGCTGAACGTCAATGCTGATTCGTGCGCCTGCAGCGTTGCCAGTCTGTTGCATGCCGAAGCACTGTATTTATTGACGGACGTTGCGGGAGTGATGGAAAACGGACAGGTGATTCCAAGACTTGACCGCACGCATTGCAGTGAACTTTTCGCCAGGAAGGTAATCACGGCCGGCATGCAGCCGAAGCTGAACGCGGCATTTACGGCACAGGCGGCGGGCGTGTCGCACGTCATTATTACGGATGACCTGGAGAACCACGGAACCGAAATCGTAAAGGAGGAAGAAGACGATGATGCAACATGTATTTCCAACGTATAACAGATTCCCGTTTGAAATCGTGTCCGGCAACGGATTCAAACTGAAGGACAACAAGGGAATGACATATCTGGACTTCACAAGCGGCATCGGCGTTTGCGGACTCGGATACAATGTTTCAAAGCTGAACGCGGCAGTCGAAGAACAGCTTGGAAAGGTCTGGCATACGTCAAACCTTTATGAAAGCAGCCTGCAGGAAAGTGTTGCCAAAAAGCTCGGCGAATCACACGGCATGATTGCAAGCTTCTGCAATTCCGGAACTGAGGCAAACGAGGCGGCCTTCAAGCTGGCACGAAAGGCAACCGGGAAAAGCGGGGTTGTGGCTTTTGACCATTCATTTCACGGCAGAACTTACGGCTCGCTTTCCCTGACCGGAAACAACGGAATCAAGGAAGGCTTCGGTCCGCTCGTGCCCGGAGTTTCCTTTGCCAGATACAATGATTTCGCAGCCCTTGATGAAATTGACGGTCAAAAGGCGGCCGTTATTCTGGAAGTCGTTCAAGGAGAAGGCGGCGTTGTCGTGGGGGATGCCTCCTGGCTTAAAGCTGTTGAAGAAAAAACGCATGAAGCAGGCGCCCTGCTGATTATCGACGAAGTTCAGACAGGAATGGGTCGGACAGGAAAACTGTTTGCCTTTGAAAACTTTGGCTTGGATCCTGATATCGTGACCGTGGCCAAAGGACTTGCCAACGGGATTCCTGTCGGTGCAATGCTTGGCAAAAAGGAATTGGCGAAATTCTTCGGGCCGGGCACTCACGGTTCGACATTTGCCGGCAATCCATTGGCAATGGCAGCCGCCGATGTCGTTTTGGATGAGCTGAACGCTGAATTTCTAAAAGGCGTCAGCGAAAAGGCGGATTTTATCAAATTCCTGCTGGAACAAAAAGCCAGGAACATTGATGCAATCGAAAGCATCAGCGGACTTGGACTCATGATTGGAATCCATCTGAAGGAAACGGTTGATGTCGGCAAAGTCGTTTCGCTGCTGCAGGACAAGGGACTTTTGACGCTCAGTGCGCGCGGCAACACGCTCAGATTGCTTCCGCCGCTGATTACGCCGGCATCTGAGCTTATGGCAGGCATCGAAATCATCACCGAAACGCTTGAAAACATTCTGGTAGCATAGGGGGATTATTCATGAATCATTTTTACGGAAAATCTTATCTGAAGGAAATTGACTTTAACAAAAAAGAACTTGAGTACCTGGTGGATTTTGCGCTTCACTTGAAGGAGCTTAAGAAAAAGAACATTCCTCACAAGTACCTTGAAAACAAGAACATTGCTCTTTTGTTCGAAAAGACATCGACCAGAACGCGGTCTGCCTTTACCGTTGCGGCCAATGATTTAGGTGCGCACCCTGAATTCATGGGCATCTCGGATACGCAGTTCGGCTACAAGGAATCCGTCGCTGATTCTGCCAGAATTCTCGGCAGCATGTTTGACGGTATTGAGTTCCGCGGCTTTGAACAGGCGACCGTTGAAGGTCTTGCTGAATACAGCGGCGTTCCCGTCTGGAACGGTTTGACGGATGACTGGCATCCGACTCAGATGATTGCCGATTTCATGACGATTAAAGAAGTTTTTGGCACGCTTGAAAACAAGAAGCTCACGTACGTTGGAGACGGGCGCAACAATATGGCCAACAGCCTGCTTGTCACGAGCGCAATTCTCGGCGTCGACTGTTCGATTGGTGCTCCCGATGACTTGCAGCCGTCTAAGGAAGTGCAGGACATTGCGCAAAAACTGGCCGAAAAGAGCGGCAGCACGCTTGAAGTTACGGCTGACGTCGCACAGGCAGTCAAGGATGCAGATGTCTTGTACACCGACGTCTGGATTTCCATGGGCGAAGACATCGACGTCAAGGCCCGGGTCGAAAAGCTTCTGCCGTATCAGATCAACGATTCGCTGCTTGAAAAGACCGGCAAGAAAGAAACAATCGTGATGCATTGTCTGCCTGCGTTCCATGACAAGCAAACCAAGATGGGCAAAAAGCTTTGCGATCAATTCGGCGTCGAAGCGCTCGAAATCACTGATGCCGTCTTTAACGGCAAGCATTCCGTCGTTTTTCAGGAAGGCGAAAACCGGCTTCACTCCATCAAGGCCATCATGGCGGCAACTTTGGGCGATTTGTTCATCCCTGATTATTTGTTTGAATAAGATTCTTAGTGAAGGCTCGTTTCAGAAAGGAAACGGGTCTTTTTTTGCCCGTAATTGGGAGCCGGAATTTACGGGCAAATCCCCAAAATCGTCGTTTTGCCCGT
>NZ_DAIUCE010000092.1:0-6717 GCF_036846325.1 Ligilactobacillus sp.
GCTCGTGCTGATGGCAGTTGGAATGCTGTGCTTCCTTTTCCTGCCGGAGCAAATGTTGCGGGTCTTTACCAAAGACGAGCAGGTGATAGCAATCGGCAGGATCGGCTTCCGCTTTGTCGGCATCAGCTTCCTGCCAATGGTCACATCACAGATCTTCCCCGTATTCTTCCAGACGGTAGGCGCCAGCCTGAAAAGTTCAGCGCTGACGATACTACGGACCGTTGTGCTGTTTGTGCCACTCGGCTATCTGTTCTCCAGGTTCGGGCTGGATCGGTTTTGGCTGACCTTTCCTGTGACGGAAGTGGTGACAAGCACGATAGGCATCCTGTTCTACCGCCAGTTCCTCCAGAAAGAGTATGTCAGCGAGACAAAACCGCTATGACTGGACGATGGAGATGTTATTGCCCTGAAGCCCTCAAAACCGGTTGTGATCATCACCATCGCCAGAGAACACGGCTCATCCGGCAAACAGATCGGTAAGCTGGTTGCGCAGAAGCAGGGCTTTATACGGTGTTGGATTCCTCTGTCATGTTCCGGCTTGTGCTTTTCACCTTGGGCGTATCCGCCCTTTTTATTTGGGTTATAATGTCCTTTAAGTATACAGATGAAAAAAGAAAAAAACCACCAGCCGCGCGAAATTTGCGGCCAGGTGGTCTTGTATAGTTAATTAGCGAAAAGAGAGCTTACCAGTGTTTAAAAAAAGTGTTGTCTACTTGCTATATAGTGTTGTCTACTGAAACAGTATTTTTTATAAGTTTTGAGCAGTTATTTTTTACAAGCCCCGATATATCAACCCTTTTACACCTTTAACCTAAGTTAAATGCGGTTTATTGTCATTCCCATTCAATCGTTGCCGGCGGCTTGGAAGTGATATCGTAGACTACGCGGTTGACGTGATCGACTTCGTTTACGATTCGAACTGAGATTTCCTGAAGAACATCCCATGGAATCTGGGCGAAGTCCGCCGTCATGCCGTCGATGGACGTTACGGCACGAATGCCAATTGTGTAGTCATACGTGCGGCCGTCACCCATGACGCCGACGGAGCGGATGCCCGGAAGGACGGTGAAGTACTGCCAGATTTCCTTGTCAAGGCCATGTTGTGCAATGACTTCACGCAGGATGGCATCAGAATCGCGCACGATTTCGAGCTTGTCTTCCGTAATTTCGCCAATGACGCGGATGCCAAGGCCTGGGCCAGGGAATGGCTGACGCCAGACGAGTTCATGCGGAATACCGAGCTTTTCGCCGAGTTCGCGCGTTTCATCCTTGAAAAGCGTGCGCAACGGTTCAATCAGCTTGAAGTGCATGTCTTCCGGAAGTCCGCCGACGTTGTGGTGCGACTTGATTGTCTTGGCCGTGTCCGTGCCTGATTCGATGACGTCCGTGTAAAGCGTGCCCTGGGCAAGGAAGTCGACGTCCTTCAATTTCAAGGCTTCTTCATTGAAGACTTCGATGAATTCGGCACCGATGATCTTGCGCTTCCTTTCAGGATCGGATACGCCTTCGAGCTTGCCCAGGAAACGTTTGGCAGCATCAACCTTGATGATGTTGACGCCAAGGCCCTTGCCCAAGGCATCCATCACCTGCTGTGCTTCATTTTTTCTCAAAAGACCGTGATCAACGAAGATGCATGTCAGCTGATCTCCGATTGCCTTGTTGAGCAATGCGGCCGTAACGCTTGAGTCAACTCCGCCTGAAAGGCCGAGGATGACCTTCTTGTCGCCGACTTCTTCCCTGATTTTTTCAACCTGCATTTTAATGAAATCATCCATCGTCCAGTTGCTTTCCGCACCGCAGGCATCAAAGGCAAAGTGACGCAGAATATCGTTGCCGTATGTCGTGTTGCGAACTTCAGGGTGGAATTGCAGACCGAAGAGCTTACGGTCGTAGTCAGCAATCGATGCAATCGGACAATTTTGACTCTTGGCTACGACTTCGAAGCCTTCCGGAGCTTTAGTCACGAGATCGCCATGACTCATCCAGACGCTCTGGTCCTGCGGCAGTCCGTGGAACAGCACTGCATTTTCATCATTAACATGAATGTCAGCCTTGCCGTATTCCTTGTTTTCTGCACTTTCGACCTTGCCGCCGAGTTCGTTTGACATCAGCTGCATTCCGTAGCAGATGCCAAGCACAGGGATTCCCAAATTGAAAATTTCAGGATCCACCTTAAATGCGTCTTCGTCGTACACGCTGTTCGGGCCGCCGGACAAAATGATGCCCTTCGGATTCATCTCCCTGATCTGGTCAGCCGTCAGCTTGTGTGACAGAAGTTCCGAGTAGATGCCGAATTCACGGATGCGGCGTGTAATCAATTGGTTATACTGGCTGCCAAAATCCAGCACGATGATTTTGTCAAAAGCCTGCATGTCAACATTAGCCAAGATGTTCACCTCATTAATATTATAGTTGTCTCACTTACTTCATTGTACCGACTGAGCCTGCAATGGTCAATTCCTTTACGTACATTTTAGACAATTATAACCTGAATGCACGTTTTTTAAGTGCATTTTCCAATCAACACAAAAATTTCAATCGGAAATCAGTACTTCCTCAGCCGCAGTTCTTCAATCAAATGGCTGGCGCTCTTCACGATGATCAGGTCGGCGCGGTTTTTAGTCGGCAGGATGTACTCGTGAAGGTTCGGGTGGTTGACGTCCTCCCACACCTTTGACGCCATTTCAAATGCAGAGTCGCGGTCACCGATTGCGTATGGATAATAGTAGTTCGTCGGGTCCTTGAAGGCGGTGTCGAGCAGCATTCCGAAACGTTCAAGGTACCAGCGCTTGATGTACTCCTCCCTGGCATCGACGTAAATCGAAAAGTCAAAGAAGTCGCTCACGAAAATCGGCTCGTGGCTCGGCAGCTGCAGCACGTTGATTCCCTCGACGATCAGGATGTCCGGCTGATCGATTACGTCGAACTTTCCGGGGATGATGTCATAGACCTTGTGCGAATAGACCGGAGCCTTCGCCACGATGCCGTTCTTCACGTCGTTGACGAACTTGATCAGCCGCGGCATGTCGTAGCTTTCCGGAAATCCCTTCCTGTGCATGATGCCCTTCTTCTTCAGGACCGCATTCGGAAAGATGAAGCCGTCGGTCGTGATCAGCTGCACCTTCTTGTCTGGATACACCTCGGACAGAAGCGTCTTGAGAAGGCGTGCCGTCGTGCTCTTGCCAACGGCAACCGAACCCGCAATTCCGAGAATAAACGGCACCTTGTGCGGCCTGATGCCAAGAAAGGCCGCCTGGTCGTCCTGAAGCCGCTGATGGTTCTTCATGAACATCCGCAGAAGATGAACCATCGGCATGTAGATGTCTGAAACGTCCTCCATTGAAATGCGGTCGTTGAGCGATTTGATGCGTTCAAGCTCCTCATCCGTCAGCGGAACGATGTGGTCCTTGTAGAAGTTGCGCCATTCCGCCCGGTCGATGCGATAGTAGTTGATTTGATTTTCCATAATCCGTGTCCTTTTCCAACCTGAGTATATTGTTCATTTTATCACAATTCGAAGGATTATGCCTTGAAAATGCAGTGCTCGGACCAGGAAAACGTCCTGACACAATCCGTGGAGGAGTGCACTGCATTTTCCACGTGCAGTGCTTCACATCGGCTGCCCGGTCAGTTCACCATAACGAGATTACGGGCAAATCCAAGAAATCGCCATTTTGCCCGTAATCCCGGGCTGCACACTGAAAAAATGTACTTTGGACGGCATTTCATCAGACAAAAAAAGAAGCCGGAACCCCCGGCCTCTTTTCCTGATGATATTTCTAAAGTGCCCTGAAGCGGTACATCTTCGACGTGTAGTCCTGATGAACGACAGGATCGTAGAAGCCAAGCTCCATCAGTTCATCGCCGCCGAAGACCTCGCCTGTCTCAAGGTTCTCATATTCAAGTTCGGGATCAAGCCCCGTCAGTTTCGTCTTCGTCAGACTCGGCTGAGCTGATGCGAGAACCTGGAACGTCATGACGCAGACGTCGCGCCTGTCATCCGAGACGAACATCCAGGCTGCCTGGTTCGTGTCAACCGGTGACTTCAGCCGATGGAAGGTTCCGTACTGCACAAGGTTGCGGATGTCCTTGTAGCATGAAACCTGTTCCTTCACCTTGTCCCTGTCCTCCTGACTCATCCGCGTCAGGTCGAGCTCATAGCCGAAGACAGCGCTCATTGCCGCATTGCCGCGCGTTTCAAACGGAGTCTTTCTTCCCGTCTGATGGTTCGGGATGGCCGAGACATGTGCCGTCGTCATGGAAATCGGATAGACGAGACTCGTGCCGTACTGAATCGTCAGGCGCGACACGGCGTCCGTGTTGTCACTCGTCCAGATCTGAGGCATGTAGTAGGCCATGCCGGCATCGAAGCGGCCGCCGCCACCGGAGCATCCTTCAAACAGGACATCAGGGAACTTTTCAGTCAGTCTTTCCATCAGATCGTACAATCCGAGAACATAGCGGTGATAGACCTCGCCCTGCCTGTCTTTTGGAAGGGAGGCGGAATAGACGTCTGAAAGATGACGGTTCATGTCCCACTTCACGTAGTCGATTCTTCCGCTCTCAAGAATTTCGCTGACCTGTTCGAAGAGGTTGTCGACGACTTCCTTTCTGGTCAGGTCAAGTACGTACTGATTGCGTGAAGGGCTCGGCTCACGTCCCGGAACATGCATCAGGTATTCCGGATGATCCCGGTACAGGTCAGAGTCGTATGAAATCATTTCAGGTTCGAACCAAAGCCCGAAGCCAAGTCCCTTTTCGTGCACATAGTCGGCGAAATGCCCGAGTCCTGACGGGAACTTCCTTTCATACACCTTCCAGTCGCCAAGAGACGAATTGTCGTCGTCGCGGTGACCGAACCAGCCATCATCAAGCACGAACATCTCGATTCCAAGATCCTTTGCATCGTCGACAATCGTCTTAAGCTTCTCCTCATCGAAGTCAAAGTACGTTGCCTCCCAGTTGTTGACGAGAATCGGGCGCTCTTCATGTGCAAACCTCGAACGGACGATGCGGTCGCGGATGATTCTGTGGAATGACTGACTCATCCTGTCGAATCCTCTGTCAGAATATGTCATGAGAACTTCCGGCGTTTGAAATGCAGAGCCGGGTTCCAGCTTCCAGGAGAAATTGTAGTCATTGATTCCGATCACCAGATGCGTCTGGTCAATCTGGTCCCTTTCAACCTCAAATGAGTGGTTGCCGGAGTATACCATGGCAAAGCCGTAGACGTCGCCGGAGTACTCGTCAGCCTTCCTGTCGGCCAAAGCGAGGAACGGGTTCATCTGATGACTTGAAGTACCGCGGATGCTGCCGAACTTCTGAATGCCGTAGCCGACCCGCTGTCTTTCCGGGTGGCGTTCATTTGCGTGGGCGCCGGGAAGGCAGATTGAGTCGAAGTCTCTGTCAGTGAAGTCAATCTGAAGGGATGCGGCCTTTTCCAGGAAAACATCCTCATTCCCTGCATTTCTCACCCTGACCGAGCGCGTGATGATGTCGACGTCGCGGTAGATCGTGTAAAGCAGGTCATATAAAAGGCCGGTCGGTTCGTCCTTCAACGTGACGGTCAGCGTCTGAGCTTCTTCCGGTTTTTCAACCCAGGCTGCAGGCAGGCCTTCAAGTTCTGGTTTGCCGTCTTCAATGCTGTAGCCGCTGTACCTTAACATCAGGGCATTTGACCCGTCGTTTCTGCGGATGACGGCAGCCGGGGTGTGATAATCCATCTCGCCTGCCCCGCTGTATTCCTTCGGCAGCGTGTCACGGGAGAATGTCCGGTCAAGTGATCCGGGAAGATTGCCGGAAAAGCCGCGGTCAACCCTCGGGTACTTCAATTCGCCGTGATATTTCTGAACGCGTCTGCCGAAGTAAAGATGGCAGAGGGTTCCGCCTTCTTCCACGGAAAAAAGGTACGAGATGTTGCCGTTATGCAGGTGGAAGACCTGCCGTTTGCTGTCAAATTCAATTAAGTCGTTCATTTTACTTCACCTTTTTCAGTTTAAGTTCCATTATATCATCCATTGCCTTGATTTCGGATCCGCTCTCTTCCTTCAGCCTGAAGTCCTCGAACTGTCCGGAGTTCGTCACCGTCACGATTACGGTATCGTCAAGACCGGCCTTTCTGATTGATTCATCCCAGAATTCCAGAATCTCATCGCCTTGTCTTATCTTCTGTCCCTCTTCAATATAGGTTACGAATCCTGTTCCCTTGAGTGCAACGGTTCCAAGTCCGACGTGAATCAGAAGCGCCATGCCGTTGTCGGCAACAATGCCGACTGCATGCCTTGTCGAGAACACCTGGCGGACCGTTGCGTCAAACGGAGCATACACTCTGCCGTCATCGGGCCGGATGGCAAATCCAGAGCCTGCCTGACCCTTTGAGAACACATCATCATTTACTTCGCTCAGTTCAATCAGCGTACCTGAAACAGGTGCCTTGACGGTAATCTTTTCCTCCGTTGAGGCAGCTTTTCCACTGACGCCAAGATCCTTGCCCCATGTCCTTTCAAGTTCGGCAACGATTTGCGCATGGCGTTCCTCAGTCAAGGTAATCTTCTTCATGAAGATGATGATTGCGATGACAAGCATCACTGCAGGTACGGCAAACATCATCAGCTTGAAGTGCATCCGTCCTGCGGCAGTGATTGATGATGCAGTGGCCCCCGTCGTCATGCCGGCAAGAATTGCAATCTGGCCGACAACGCCGTTTGAAACGGCACC
>NZ_DAIUCE010000093.1:0-6713 GCF_036846325.1 Ligilactobacillus sp.
GTCAGCTTATGAAGGCAGTCTCTGCGCTTATTGGCAATCCGTTTCTGGCAGCGGGCTTTATTGACCCTTGCACGCTGCCAGTTGGAATAATCATCAAGCTCTTCCAGATGATCGAAGCGGTTATGATTCCACTTCCACACCTGGCATTAAGCCAGGTAACGACGTCTGGAATACTTAGTTAACATTGAACGGCCTGCTTCTCCAGCCAACGCATAATATTCGTTACCGGCAATTCAGGCAGTGCGCTCACCAATAAGTGAATGCGGTCATCCTTTCCAATCTCCATGTGAGCAATCGTAAAGCCGTATTTTGAAGCGATTTCATATAAGTCTTATATCTTTTATATCAACTATTATAACGCATATTTTTGCATCCATGTTCCCAAAGGGCAAAAAAGGCAATTCATCACGTCCTTAAAAGAACGTGTTTCCCTGCACGCTTTTAAAAATTTATCGTCTCTAGCCATTCTATCACTTGTTTGCGGGTCTGTTCAACCGTTCCGGAACTATCGATCACAACATCCGCAAATCCGTTTCTTTCCTGTGAGCTCAACTGGCTCTCGATTCTTCTTTCTGCCTCGTCTTCGGAAAGTTTGTCCCGTTCAATCAAACGTTCCAGCTGAATTTCCTTTGGAACGTCAACTGTCATTATAAAATCGCAAATTCTGTCATAATGCTGCTCAATCAATAACGGGGCATCCAAAACAACGAGATCAGCGTACCTTTCCCGATCCAGCCTTCGAAAAACTTCCTCCCTGATCAAAGGTTCCATAACCGAATTCAACAATGACAGTTTCTCTTTATTTGAAAAGGCGATTTGTCCAAGAACCTTTCGATTAAGCGTCCCGTCATTCCTTAAAATTTTGTCCCCGAATATTTTCGTTAACTTTTCAAGTCCGCTTGAGCCTTTTTCAACCACGTTTCTTGAACATTCATCAGCATCGATTACAGGAATCCCCAACTTTTTCAAATAGCTGCTGATTGTCGATTTTCCACAGGCGATTCCTCCCGTCAGGCCCAGTACTATGCTCATTTTTTCAGTACCTGACATTTCGGGCAATAATGCGTACCGCGCTGTCCGACGACGATTTTTTCAATCGGAGTACCGCACCGTCCACACTTTTCACCGGTTTTGCCGTAGACTTGCAAGAAGAACTGAAACGATCCTTCCTCAAGAAAGGCATTGGCATAGCTTCTGATCGTCGTCCCCCCTGCTTCGCTTGCTCTTTCAAGCTCGGCAATGATTGAATTTCTCAAGCAGTCTGCCTGCTTTCGGCTGAGCTCGTTGCAAGGGGTCAGAGGATGGATCTTTGACATGTAGAGCACCTCATCAGCATAAATGTTCCCGACCCCTGCAACAAGCGTCTGGTCGAGTAGAGCCGTCTTGATTGGTTTTTTCTTTTTTTGAAGACGTTCATAGAATTTTCGAGAATCAAAGTCTTTCTCAGTCGGTTCGGGGCCAAGCTTGGAAATCCCGGAAAGAGTGGTTTCGTCTCCGGTCTTGAACAGTTCCATCCGCCCGAATTTACGGACGTCGTTATAATGTAGTTCGCTTCCGTCCGTGAAATAAAAGATTACATGCGTGTGCTTTTCAACCGGTTCTCCTTTTTGCCTGACGAAGTATTTTCCCTCCATTCTCAAGTGAGAAACCATCGTCAATTCGCCTGAAAAGCGAAACAGCAGGTATTTCCCGCGTCGATCGACATCAAGCAGTTTCTTACCGCTGAGCTTTCTGCAAAATTCAGACTTGGAACCCACGACTATCTTGTCATATAAAACCTTGACGTCTTTAATCGTCTTACCCTTGATCAGCCTGTCAAGGCCGCGTCTGACCGTTTCAACCTCTGGTAATTCAGGCATATTCCACTACCTCATTTCGTATCAAACCATGTTCTGCCATGTCCGCTTTCAACTTTAAGCGGAACGTCCAGCTTAACTGCAGAATCCATCACACTCGGAACAAGTTTTTCAAGCACGGGGATTTCTTCTTCAGGCGCCTCGAAAATCAGTTCATCGTGCACCTGCAAAAGCATTCTGGCTTTAAGTTCTTCTTTTTCAAGCGTTTCCTGCATCTTGATCATCGCAACCTTGATGATATCGGCAGCACTTCCCTGAATCGGGGTATTCATAGCCGTCCTTTCAGCAAACGAACGCTGATTGAAATTTTTAGAGCGAATCCCTTCAAGATAGCGTCGGCGTTTGAAAAGCGTTTCGACGTACCCCTGATTTCTTGCAAGTTCCACAATCTCAGTCATATATCTTTTAACGCCGGGAAAAGATTCAAAATATGTTTCCATAAACGTTTTGGCCTGATTTCTGCTGCATCCGATGCTTTGTGCAAGACCAAAGTCACTGATTCCGTAGACGATTCCAAAATTGACGGCTTTAGCCTGACGGCGCATATTCGGCGTTACTTCGTCCGGGCTGCTCAATCCAAAGATTTTCATCGCCGTATTGGCATGAATATCGAGATCGTCCTTAAACGCCTTTTGCATGTTCTCGTCTTTTGAAATATGTGCCAGGACCCTCAACTCAATTTGTGAATAATCTGATGAGAAGATTTCCCATCCCTGGTGACTCGGAATGAAAGCCTGCCTGATTTTTCTTCCTTCTTCCAGGCGGACGGGGATGTTTTGAAGATTGGGTTCAACCGAAGATAACCTCCCTGTTGTCGTCAACGTTTGCGTGTAGCGCGTGTGCACCTTCTCATCCTGATCCATCACTTTGAGCAGTCCGTCAATATAAGTCGACTTAAGCTTGGCAAACTGACGATACAAAAGCACGTTGTCAACGATATCGTTCCCTCTGAGCTTTTCCAGGACACCGACTGCCGTCGAGTAGCCGGTCTTTGTCTTCTTGGCACCCGGCAGCCCTAACTTTTCAAACAAAATCGTTCCCAATTGCTTGGGTGAATTGATGTTGAATGTTTCTCCCGCTTCTTGATAGATCAATGATTCAAGATCGTTTATCTTTTCCTTGAAACGACTTCCCATCGTCTCAAGCACATCTCTGTCTGCCTTGATTCCGGCAATTTCCATTTTGGCAAGCACGATTGAAAGCGGGCGTTCGATTTCAAAATATAAATGATCTTGAGAATTGTCCCTTAGTTTCTGCATCAGTTTTTGTTTCAAGAAAGCAATCGCAAAAACCTTGCTTCTCAAATGCGCAAAAAATGATTCATCAGAGCACATTCCCCTTTTGGCGCCCTTTCCGTAAACTTCATCATCGCTTTTTACGCCAAAATATCCCTGTTTTTGACAAAGTTGTCCCAGATCATTGCTGTTGTCGGTATTGTTTAGAAGATAAGATACCAGCAACAGGTCAAAATCGATTGACCTTACCTCAATTCCCAAGCGCTTGAGCGAAACATAGTTCTTCTTTCCGTCAAAAACGTCAAGAGTCTTGTCTTTATTTTCAAGAAATCCTCTTAAAGGTTCTCTTTTTAACAGGGAAACGTCTTTTGAAACATAGCACCGATCATCAGCCAGAATGGCAAATCCCCAGAAGGGAGACGTATGATAGTTTTCATCGGCAAGTTCAAGATAAAAGCTTGCATTTTCAGAGTTCAGCTGCTGCTGATCAATGTTTTCCAAATTCAGTTCAACTATCTCAGGAAGCTCTTCCTCATTTGGATTTTCTTCAGCATTCAGTTCGCTCAAAAATTTATGAAAATCCATGCTCTGATAGAACTCTCGCAATTTTTCAATGTTCCTTCCCGCAAAGTCGATGTCGGCCAACCCGATTTCAAGCGGCGCGTCACGCCTGATTGTTGCCAGATTCTTGCACGTCAACGCAATCTCCTTGTCTTCAATCAGATGTTCCTTCATCTTTGACTTTTTAAACTCATCAATGTGTTCATAAAGATTTTCAATCGTTCCATACTGGCTCAAGAGCTTTAGTGCCGTCTTTTCGCCAATTTTGGACACTCCCGGATAATTATCCGAAGAATCGCCGGCAAGTCCCTTGAGATCGGTAATTTGAGAAGGAGAGATGCCGAGCTTTTCATTCAGATGATCCGGCGTATAGTATTCTATTTCCGTCACGCCTTTAACCGTCAGGGCAACCGTCGTCTGTTTCGTAACAAGCTGTGTCAGATCCCGGTCTCCGGTTACGATTGTTGTTTCATAATCGTCTTTTTCAGCTTCCTTTGACATTGTTCCGATTATGTCATCTGCTTCGTAATTGCTCAATTCATAATGTCTGATTCCGTAGCAGTCGAGAAGCTTCTTGACATACGGAAACTGTTCCGACAATTCTTCCGGCGTCTTTTTTCTGCCTGCCTTGTAGTCACTGTATTTTTCAGTCCGAAAAGTCTTCTTGCCGGCATCAAATGCAACCAGGATCTTATCAGGATTTACGTCATCCAGAATTTTGTCGAGCATTCTTTTAAATGAAAAAACCGCGCTCGTATGAAGACCGTCATGGTTAACGAAACGCTCCGTTTGCATAAACAATGCATAGAAACCCCTGAACGTAATACTGTTGCCGTCAATCAGGAGTAGCTTTTGTTTTTCCGTCATTGTCTGCACCCTTTCAATTTAGATTCCAATTCAGATTATAGCAAAAAAACGCGGTCAACTCCAAAAAGAGCGACCGCATGCTTTCAGTATCCCGTCGACAGCAATTGAATGAAGCCGCTATCGCTGATGTCTGGAACGATTCTGACTCTTTTCAAACCATACATTCCCTCATTGACATTTGCAAGTCCCGGCTGCGTCGTCGTTGCCAGGGAATATCCCGCCTTTTGAGCAGCAATTGCCGTTTGGTTATTGCATCTCCCAACCGGATAGCACAGATACTCCGTCTTTCGATTGAGCTTTTGATCAAGCCAGACTTTTGAATCATTCATTTCCTGAAACTGCTGATCGTAAGACATCCGGTTAAGTTCCAGATGATGAACCGTGTGAGACCCAAAGGATACGAGTCCGGTCCGCTTCATTTCCTCAATCTGATCAAGATTTACGTAATACGGATCCTTGCAGTTGATTTTTGACGTAATCAGGTTGATCGTTGCCTTGATGCCTGTCTTTTTAATTGCCTTGAATGCAGAAGCGTAATTGTCACGATAGCCGTCATCCAGGGTTACCCAGACGATCCTTTCGGCAGGCTTTTCATTTTTGGTCAAAATGCGCTCCGCTTCCTGAGGGTCCAAAGCATAGTAACCGTTTCTTTTAAGCAGTTCCAGTTGATGTTCGAACTGCTCTTTTGGCACGCATAAACGGTTCCCTGGATTATTTGAAATGCTGTGATACATCAAAATCGGAAAGCTGATCGGGGTGCTGCATTTGATCCACTTGATCTTTTGTTTGATTTTCCTTTTGACAAAATGTTTTCCGGAACCTTTTCCGCCAACATGCCTGCTTTTTTTAGAAACCTGCTCCAGACTGCCCTTTTTTCCAAAGTGTTGTTTCGAAGCGGAACAGGCTCCCATTAAAAAGAACAGACAACTGACTAAAACAACCATTGTCAGTCTCTTCATCAGTGTTCCCCCCCTCACCATATAAAAAATTCCCGCTGTTACGGGAATTTTTTGCTCTTTAATTGTTGTCGCTTGAACCGATGCCGAAAATCTGCAGCAGATACAGGAAAATATTGAGAAAATCAAGGTAAAGGTTCAAGGCACCGACCGCAGCCAGTGAATCAGTATTGACCTGCGACCCTAATTTATAGTACATCATCTTGTAAGTCTGCGAATCATAGGCCGTCAGAGCTGAGAAAATGACGATCCCGATAAACGAGAAGACGTACTGAATCATCGTGCTGTGCAGGAACAAATTAATGATGCTGACGATGATCAGCGCAATCAGGGCAGCCAATGCCTGCCGTCCGATTCCGGAAAGATCTTTCCTCGTGCTTGTGCCCATAACGGCCAGAACAACAAACAGGACCGCTGCAGCAACAAACGCACGTGTAATGTCCATTGCCGTGTATTTATAAAGCAGACCGCTTAAAAACAGGCCTTCAATCATTGAATAGAAAATCAATGAAAACAAAGCCCTGCCAGACGTACGAATGGCTTTGAGCGAAGACATTCTGAAAACAAGCACCAACTGCACGATAAACAGAATGCTCATCACGAGCCCGTTGGACACTAGACGAACAACGGACGGAACGTTGGCGGCCATGAATGCCGTTACCGCCGAAACACCTACGGCAGCAGCCATATACCCATACATTTTCATAAAGAAACCATTCGCATTTTTGACTAAGTTTTGTCCTTCATATAAATTAGGATCGTTATTCATTTCTTTCACCCTCGTTTTCCAAGTTATTTTCAAGTTGCTGATGACTGAGACGACGCGGAGGACGAACCATGATCACTGAATCAAGAATCCTATTCCCGTTTTCGTTTGTTCCTTCAACCGAAATCATGATTACCTCCTTCATCAAATCGACTTTGATGACTTCAAAAGTAAACGTAATCGTTTCTTCATGGTAAACCGGTTCAATGAAGTTTGTTGCTACATTCACAATTTCACTCCCGGGACCGGGAAGAAGTTTTGAAATTGAACTGGTCAGAATTCCTGACAGCATGACCGGAGGAACAACGGGGGCCTTGTATCCCATCGACTGCGCAAATGCGGTTTGAACGTATAACGGATTGGAATCGTTGGTAAGTCCGAGATAAATCAGCAATTCACGCTCTGAAATGCACTCCGTGACGGTTAGAGAATCCCCTTCTTTAATTTCATCGATTGATTTTCCACGCCTATG
>NZ_DAIUCE010000094.1:0-6566 GCF_036846325.1 Ligilactobacillus sp.
GCTTACGGCTCATAACCGCTGCTTCTCACACCTTGCCTGATTGAGCAGGCGATGCTCAGCACTGCATTTTCCCAAAAGGGCTGCCATGTCTCAAAACTGAAAAAATGCCGGACAAATTCAGTCGCTCATCGACCTCCTTTGTCCGACATTTCATTTAATTCAAGAGCGAAAAAGGAACTTTTTCCCAGACTCCTGTCTCATTCATTTTTGAACAACTGCTTATTTATCCAGACGGGCATTGAGTTCTTCCGTCAATTCTTCATAGCCTGGACGGCCAAGCAAAGCAAACATGTTCTTCTTGTATGCTTCAACACCTGGCTGGTTGAACGGGTTGATTCCGTTCAGGTAGCCGGAGATGCCAACGGCAACTTCAAAGAAGTAGATCAGGTAGCCAAGCGTGTAGGCAGTCTGATCAGGAATATTGACGATCATGTTGGGAACGTTGCCGTCCGTATGTGCCAGAACAACGCCTTGCATAGCCTTGTCATTGACAAAGTTCATCGTACGTCCTTCAAGATACTTCAAGCCGTCAAGGTTTTCTGCTTCCTTTGGAACGTCCGTGTCATGTGTCGGGTTGTCAACGTGAATGACCGTTTCCATCAAATTGCGACGACCTTCCTGGATGTATTGTCCAAGCGAATGAAGGTCCGTTGAGAAGTTTGCTGAAGAAGGATAGATGCCCTTCTGGTCCTTGCCTTCTGATTCGCCCATCAATTGCTTCCACCATTCGGAGAAGTATTGCAATGACGGTTCATAATTTTCAAGGATTTCCGTCGTGTAGCCCTTGCGATACAAAATATTGCGAAGTGCGGCATATTGGTATGCCTCATTCTTTTCAAGGTCAGCATCTGAATAATCGGTACGTGCGTCTGCAGCACCCTTCATCAAATCATCAACGTTTGCACCTGAAACGGCAATTGGAAGCAAGCCGACTGGTGTAAGCACGGAGAAACGACCGCCGACGTCATCAGGAATTACGAAGCATTCATAGCCTTCTGCATCTGCTTCTGTCTTGAGAGCGCCGCGAGCGCGATCCGTCGTTGCGTAGATGCGCTCCTTTGCGCCTTCCTTGCCATACTTTTCAATAAGCTTTTCCTTGAAGACACGGAATGCAATTGAAGGTTCCGTCGTCGTGCCTGACTTTGAGATGACGTTGACGGAGAAGTCCTGGTCATCAACAAGATCCAGCAGGTCATGAACGTATGAACCTGAGATTGAGTTGCCGACAAAGAAAATCTGCGGTGCGTTGCGCTTTGAAGCAGGAAGCAGGTTATAGAACTGATGATTCAGGAATTCGATTGCAGCACGTGCGCCCAGGTATGAGCCGCCAATGCCGATGACAATCAGAATTTCGGAATCTGATTGAATCTTCTTGGCAGCCTTCTTGATGCGGTCGAACTCTTCCTTGTCATAATCAACAGGAAGATCGAGCCAGCCGCGAAAATCTGCGCCAGCACCTGTGCCCTTGCGTAATTCTTCATCACAAGCCGTGACCATTGCCTGCATTTCGCCCAATTCATTATCTTGAACGAACTTCTTCAAATTTGAACTATCAAATGAAATATGTGCCATTATCCAGTCTCTCCTTTATAAATTTTATCTACGCTTACAATTATACTATATTATTCGATTTTTGAAAGTAAAAATCGACGATATCTTAAGATTTTCACTTAAAAATCCTTATAATTTTTTGCAAGGTTTATGTCAAATGCAGTGTTCAAATATCTGCCGCAAAAATTAAAATGCCATTATTTGAGCATTCCAAGAATTACACTTCCGATGATCACGAACGCTGAACCCAACGTTACGTAGACCATTTCCCTCTTCGTCTTCTTCTCACCAAGGAGGAAGATTGAGCCGAAGGTCGAGATGACGATGCCGGACTGAGCCAGGGAGAAGCTTACCGCAAGACCGATCATGGCCGTTGCCTGGAACATGCAGAAGTTACCAATGCCCCATGAAAGACCCGTCACCATGTTCCTGAACATCGGCTTCTCGAACGAATTGGCGCGGTACGAGAAGACGAAGCCGCCGATGACCATGCCGATTGCCTGTGGAAGAACCATTGCCATCGTGTCAACGGAAAAAAGCGTTACCACTACAGTGTACAGAACAAAGCCCACGGTCGAGATGACAAGTGTCCTCGTGCCTTCTGCCCAGTCCTCGCTGACCGTCGTCTTGACGGCATTGCTCTTGTCACGCATTGCCGTGAACGCAACGCCGGCGACAAGGAAGGCCAGTGCTAAAAATCCGAAGACAAGCTGATGCGTTGTCGCCCATTCATGGAAGAAGATGGCTCCCACCACTGTATTTGCCACAAGCTGAGCTCCGGTCGAAACGGGAATGGCCTTGGAAACGCCGACCGCCTTCATGGCCTTGAACTGGTTGTTCTGACCCAGGCACCAGCAAAATCCGGATGCAAGTCCGACCAGCCAGAGCTTGACCGAGCTGTACTGCATGAAATGCTGAAATGAAAATGCCGTCTCGATGACGGCAAATACCAGTGCGCCAAGCGTCATTCCGAGCGTCTGCTGATGAGCGTCTCCGCCCATCTTGCCGCTGATGAGTCCGATGCTGCCCCATGCAAGCATCGGTATAAGTGCAATCCACATTATTCTCTTTACCTCTCTTATATAAAAAATTCTCTTTCTACAATATTCTACCAATAACATCTATCGATTTTCAAGACCATGCGTCTAAAAGTCTATTTGCTTTTGATGAGCATTTCTAATATTAGTCTTTCTTAGCTGTTTTCAAGGTTAACTATTTTCTAAGATATCGGCGTTTGATTGACTATCCTGAAACATTAGGAGTAAAATTGTATCTTAGGTTTAGACTCAAAGAAAGGACGGTTTGCGTTTGTGAGCTGGACAAAATTTAAAAATTTCATGAATACGCGCTGGGGCTTTTTTACACTCTGCGCATTCCTGTTCTGGGCCAAGACAATCTTTGTTTACCTGGTCGACTTCCACCTGGGAGTCAGCGGCATTTACCAGTATTTCGTCTTATTGATAAACCCGATTGCAACGACTCTGCTGATTTTTTCGATTGCCCTTTACATTAAGCGGACATTGCCGGCATATCTGTGTTTGTTTTTGCTTTATACGGCAAATTCAGTGCTGCTTTTGATTTCCGTTATCTATTACCGTGAATTCACCGATTTCATGACCATCAACGTCATCTTCGGCTACTCATCTGTTTCCCAGGGCTTGAGCACGAGTTCATTTTCAATGCTCAAGCCTCAGGACATTGCCATTATCGGAGATCTGATCGTCGTTTTGATCCTGCTCCTGCTCAGGAAGATCAAGCTTGACGAGCGTCCGGTTGTCCGCAAGCAGGCTGTTGCCATGACGTCGTTTTCACTGTTCTTCCTGATGCTGAACATTACGCTGGGAGAAATCGACCGTCCGCAGCTTCTGACGAGAACGTTCGACCGCAACTATCTTGTAAAGTATCTGGGAATCGATGCCTTTACGGTTTATGACGGACTCAAGACTGCAAAGAATAACCAGGCCAGATCAAACGCGGACAGTTCAGATTTGAACAAGGTCATTTCCTACACGCAGAAAAACTATGCGCAGCCGAACCCAAGCATGTTCGGAATTGCCAAGAACAAGAACATCATCGTGATCCACCTTGAAAGCTTTCAGCAGTTTCTGATCAACTACAAGCTGAACGGCAAGACCGTGACGCCGTTTCTGAACAGCTTGTACAACGGCAGGGAAACATACAGCTTTTCCAATTTCTTCAACCAGGTCGGTCAGGGAAAGACTTCGGACGCGGAAACGATGCTTGAAACGGGAGCATTCGGGCTGCCGCAGGGCTCGCTGTTCTCTGCTTTGGGAACGGACAACACCTTTGAAGCGGCACCTGCCATCTTAAATCAGCAAAGCGGCTATTCATCCGCTGTATTTCATGGAAATTCAGGATCGTTCTGGAACCGCGACAATGTCTACAAGAATTTCGGCTACCAGAACTTCTTTGATGCGAGCTATTATGACACCGATTCGGAAAACTTGACCGAGTACGGCGTCAAGGACAAGCTGCTTTTCCGGGATTCCGTCAAGTATCTTGAACATCTGCAGCAGCCGTTCTATGCAAAATTCATTACCGTTTCCAACCACTTCCCGTTCGTGATTGATTCGCAGAACAAGACGTTCAAGGCTGCCGATACAGGTGACAGTTCGGTCGACAATTACTTCGTGACCGCGCATTATCTTGACCAGGCCGTCAAGGAATTCTTCGATTATCTGAAGAAATCAGGCCTGTACGAAAATTCCATCATCGTCATTTACGGTGATCATTACGGAATCTCCAATTCGCGCAACCTGAAGCTTGCTCCTCTGCTTGGAAAATCCAGTTCGACATGGAGCGACTACGATAATGCACAGCTTCAACGCGTGCCGTTCATGATTCACATTCCCGGCATGACGGACGGCAAGGTTCTTGACACCTACGGCGGTGAAATCGATGTCTTGCCGACGCTGCTTCACCTTGTCGGCATTGACACCAAGAAGTACCTGATGTTTGGTTCCGACCTGTTCTCATCCGATCATAGTCAGACGGTGGCATTCCGCAATGAAAACTTCATTACTCCGCATTATACCGTCATCGGAAATACCATTTACGAAAACGGGACCGGCAACGTCGTTACTCACCCGACTGATGAAGTCAGGGAAAAAATCAAACGGGCTCAAAGGAAGGTCAGCGAAAAACTTGCATTATCGGACTCGCTCAACAATCAAAATCTCCTTCGTTTTTATGTTCCTGAAGGCTTCACGCCGATCAATCCGGCCGAGTATAATTACAAGAACTGCTATGGCAGACTTTTGAATCTGGAAAAGACTCTTGGCGACAATTCCAAGAGCCTGTGGCATCAAAACGGTGACAAATCCACTTTAAACGATTATGAAACCGATGCTCCGGAAGTCAACAACAGCGATTTTGAAAAGGACAACCTTGAAAGCGCAAGGAAAAAAGCTTCATCTGAGGCTTCGACCTCGGCGGCATCATCTTCATCATCCTCGTCATCTTCAGAAACAAGCGTTGCAACTTCAACCAAATAATCTGATAATAAGAGTTTTTTTAAAGCATTCATCGACTTAAAAAAACAAGGCTGGGAGGGAGACTCTTCCTTAAATTTAAAACACGTATGATTCATAGTTGTGGTCATACGTGTTTTTATTTTGATCAAATATCTGTCAGGCACTCAAACTCAGGGTCGTGACGGGGAAAGTAAACCAGAATTCTGGATTCCACCGAAAATAGTCTGCTTTGCCTTCCCGATGCCGTGGCCGCACCCCCAGCACCCCCAGAGCCACGCACTGAAAACCTGCTAAGTATAGGCTGGGAAAAAACTATGTCCCTAACAAAAGTGCTGGATGATTTGCAGTGGGTTATCATGCCCTTTAAGTACATGTAAAAAAGAAAATTCACTGTATGCTTGGAGGCATTATAATCACCTTGTTTGAACTGGCGTTTTTGTGCGTTTGATGGGCTTTTCCATGACCTAAAGCCACAGAGATTTTGACCGCCCCTATCGGGATATAAAATTCACGCACAGTTCACACAATATGTCTCGCAATCTGCAAGACAATGAATTACAATATAATCAACAGGAGGTGTTTGATATGAAAGACTCAACCGTAAGTGCCCGCGTTGAAAATAATGTAAAGATCGAAGCAGAAGACATCCTGAAAAAGCTCGGTATTCCTGTTTCTGTTGTAATCAATTCCCTTTACCGTCAGATTATTTACCATCGTGGTGTTCCTTTCTCTCTGACGATTCCGACAGAGCCAAGAACCGTTGATGCAATGTCTGATGCCGAGCTCGATGCAAAACTCCAGCACAGCTACGCACAGGCAATTGCCGGTGAGGGCAGACCAATGAGCGAGGTGTTTGACGATCTGGAAAGGAGCCTTAAATAAGTGGACGCCTATGAAATCGTCATTACACCGGATGCAGAAGCTGACCTTTTTGAAATCAGAAATTACATCGCATACACCTTGTTAGTCCCGGATGTTGCACTAAATTACATCCGTGCCATCCGCAATGAGATACAAAAGCTGACATACATGGCTTCCAGTATCGCTCCCGTTGAACGGGAACCCTGGCATTCCAAAGGTGTACGAAAAATCATCGCCAAAAACTTTTATATCTACTACAGACCGGATGATGCATCCAGCAAGGTATATATCCTGAATGTAATCTACGCAAAGCGGGATCAGCTCGGGACATTGAAAAATATGAATCTGCACGATTAACAGAACAGCAGTCCTTATTCATAAGGGCTGCTTTTATCTGTCTCCAATCTCATGGTGTATGCTGTTATGACAGCTCTTGCAAAGGATCATCATCAGGTTGCTTCGGGCATCCTTGATCAGGGGATGAACGCTGAGACATCAGAACACATTTTTGTTCTACTTAAAGTAGATGGAAAACAAAATAGTAATTGAAGATAGCAAGATTACACATTACTTTTACAATTTAGTAATGTCATTTAAGTTGATTTATGACCTACTCGGTATCAGAGATACCGAGTTTCTAGAATCTCTCACGAGATTCCG
>NZ_DAIUCE010000095.1:0-6473 GCF_036846325.1 Ligilactobacillus sp.
CTAAAAAAGAAAAGGAAAAAAGTGTCTATGATGCTGATCTGGCAAACAGCCACGTCAATGAAGCACGGTTTTTGGAAGCAAAGACGGCCGCTCAGGCTAAACTTGAAGAACTTGAAGAAAAAATCAAGGCGAGTCAGAGAGTGCTTGAGGAAAAAAGCGCATTTCAAAAAAACAAGGCAACCGAGCAGGCCAAACTTGATGCTCAAATTGCCGAAGGTACCAGTCGCCTTGCCGTTTTGACCGAAAGAGTCCAGTCTCTTTCGATTCGCGTTAAGGAAAACGAATTTCAGGTTGCTCAAGCAGACGAACGAATTGAGAAAAACGGCGAAAGAATCAGACAGCTTGAAAATGAAAGCAAAAACATGATTCTTTCAAAGGATGAACTCATTGAAAAGGCAAAGGAAGCAGATGAACGCTGCTTGAAACTGGAAGAAGACATTTCAAGGATGCAGGCGGAGCGATCCGCTTTGCATGAAAGCGTCAAGAAAGCAGAAACTGAACTGACGCGAGCCAATGAGCTTTTGCGGGCGGCAATGGACGAAAGAAGCACGCTTTCTGCAAGAGACGGAAACTTACAGGCAACGTTGCGTCAAAATCTTGACGAGCTGGCCGAACACTACGCAATGACTTATGAATCTGCCGAACGAAGGAATACCGAAGAAGATCTTGATTTCGTTAAAAAGAAGGTCAAACTCCTGAAACTCGGAATTGACGAATTAGGAGACGTTAACGTCAATGCGATTGCACAATTTGAAGAAGTCAACGAACGTTATGAATTCTTGCAACAGCAGCAAGACGACCTGTTGGAAGCAAAAGAACAGCTGCTGCTTAGCATGGAAGAGATGGATGAGGAAGTCAAAAAACGTTTTAAAGCCACATTTGACAAGGTATCCTCTGCATTTAACGAGATCTTCCCGGAAGTTTTTGGCGGCGGACATGCCGAACTGAGCTTGACCGATCCCCACAATCTGCTTGAAACGGGAATTGAAATCATGGCAGCGCCACCCGGAAAGAAATACAGACAGCTGAGTCTTCTTTCGGGCGGTGAACGTTCTTTGACGGCAATCGTGCTTTTGTTTGCAATTTTAAAGGTCAAGCCGGTTCCGTTTGCGATTCTTGATGAAGCGGAAGCGGCATTGGACGATGCAAACGTTGCGCGTTATTCGCGGTATCTGCGTAAATTTGACGGACAGACGCAATTTATCGTGATTACGCATCGCAAGGGCACGATGATGCAGGCGGATGTTTTATATGGCGTTACGATGCAGGAATCGGGCGTTTCAAAGATGGTTTCCGTATCACTTGATGATTACGAATAAATGTGGAAGGAATGACTGAAATGGGATTTTTTGATAAGCTGAAAAAAGCTTTTTCTTCTGAACCGGAAAAGGAAGAAAAAGAAGTTGAAAAAGTTGCAGAAAACGTTGAAGATAAATCGGAAACGGAGACAAAAGACGCCAATAACAAAGATTATTCTGAAGAAACGCCAAAAGCTGAGCCCGTTGAAAGAACAGCTCAACCAGAGCCTGATCAGGCAGATGAGAGAACTCATGAAGCAGATGGCAAAAAGGATTCGGAACAGTCAGTCTCAAAAGCTGCTTTGGAAGAAAAAACTGAAGAAGAACGCTATGACAAGGGGCTTGCCAAATCGCGCAAGGGCTTTGGCGCAAAAATCAATGCACTGCTTGCAAATTTCAGGCACGTTGATGAAGATTTCTTTGATGACTTGGAAGAAACGCTGATTGAAGCTGATGTTGGTTATGAAACCGCCATGAATATCAGCGATGAATTAAGAGATGAAGTCAAGCTCAGAAATGCCAAAAGGAAATCCGACGTTTCGGATGCAATTATTGAGCGCCTGGTGAACCTGTATGAAGAAAGCGGCAAGGATGAGGACAATGCCCTGCATTTTGCAGGACAAGGGCCAACGGTCTTTCTGTTCGTCGGCGTCAACGGTGTCGGCAAGACGACGACGATTGGAAAATTGGCTCATCGCTATAAGGAAGAAGGCAAAAAGGTTCTTCTGGCTGCCGGCGACACATTCAGAGCAGGGGCAATCGAGCAATTGGCCGAATGGGGCAGAAGAGTCGGGGTCGACGTTGTCAAGAAACCTGAACAAAGCGATCCGGCAGCCGTGGTTTATGATGCGGTCATCAAAGCCAAACAGGAAAATTATGATATTCTGCTGGTTGATACGGCAGGACGTTTGCAAAACAAAGTCAATCTGATGAAGGAACTTGACAAGATCAAACGCGTCATCACGCGTGAAATTCCCGATGCTCCGCATGAAGTGCTGCTTGCGCTTGATGCGACGACAGGTCAGAATGCGCTGACGCAGGCCAGACAGTTCAAGGAAGTAACGGACGTGACGGGCATCGTTTTGACAAAGCTTGACGGAACTGCTCGCGGCGGAATCGTGCTTGCAATTAGAAACGAATTGAAGCTTCCGGTCAAACTTGTCGGCCTTGGCGAGCAAATGGATGATTTGCGCGACTTTGATCCGCAGGAATTTGTCATTGGCTTGTTCAAGGGACTTGTTGCAAAGGACAGGTGATCTTGGTGGCAATCGAAAAAACCAACCGAATCAATGCATTGTTTGATTTTTACGAACCTTTGCTGACCGAAAAGCAAATGACTTATATCGCGCTTTACTACAGAGATGATTATTCTTTGGGAGAAATTGCAGAAAATTTTGAAGTTTCAAGGCAAGCGGTATATGATAATATCAAGCGAACAGAAAAAATTCTTGAAGAATATGAGGAAAAACTGGGATTGTATCGCCAATTTGAGCATCAAAGTCAGAAAACGGACGAAGTTTTGGACTATGTCAAGGACAAATATCCGGATGACAGGAAACTGATCGAACTGGTCGAAAATCTTGAAACCATGGAAGAATAAAAAGCAGGAGGCCCTTATGGCATTTGAAGGTTTAACCGAACGTTTGCAAAATGCAATCAGCAAACTGAAGCGAAAAGGAAAAATTAGCGAATCAGACGTTAAGGAAGTCATGCGCGAAATCAGACTCGCGCTTTTGGAAGCCGATGTCAATTTTAAAGTCGTCAAAGATTTTGTCAAGGAAGTAAAAAACAGAGCGGTCGGCGTAGAAGTTCTCGAAAGTCTGACACCGGCACAGCAAATCGTAAAAATCGTCAACGAAGAACTGATCAAGGTCATGGGCGAGAGTGCCGTTCCCTTGAATAAATCAAAGAAGATTCCGACAGTCATCATGATGGTCGGACTTCAAGGCGCCGGCAAAACGACTACGGCAGGGAAACTTGCATATAAACTTAAAAAAGAAGAAAGCGCACGTCCCTTGATGATTGCGGCTGACGTCTATCGTCCCGCTGCCGTCGATCAGTTGAAAACGGTCGGGAAAAGCATCGATGTTCCCGTGTTTGAACTTGGCACGGACGTCGATCCTGTTGAAATCGTCCGCCAGGGGATGAAACTGGCCGAAGAACAAAAAAATGACTATGTGATCATCGATACGGCAGGTCGCTTGCAGATTGATGAAAAGCTGATGGACGAGCTTGCGAGAATCAAGGAGCTGACGCATCCGGACGAAATTTTGCTGACCGTCGATTCAATGACGGGGCAAAATGCAGTGGAAGTTGCACAGGGCTTCAACGATACTTTGGACGTGACGGGCGTTGTTTTGACCAAACTTGACGGTGATACGCGCGGCGGTGCCGCACTTTCCATCAGAGCAGTCACCGGCAAGCCGATTAAATTCATCGGTCAGGGCGAAAAAATGACGGCGCTCGACGTATTTTATCCCGATCGAATGGCTTCAAGAATTCTTGGAATGGGCGACATGCTGACTCTGATCGAAAAAGCCCAGCAAGATTTCGATCAGAAGAAGGCAGAAGAGCTTGCCGACAAGATGCGCGAAAATACATTTGATTTCAATGATTTTATTGAACAAATGGAACAGGTGCAAAATATGGGGCCGATTGAGGATATCATGAAGATGATTCCCGGAATGGCCAACAATCCTGCCTTGAAGAACGTCAAGGTCGATCCAAAGGACATTGAACATACGAAGGCCATTGTCTATTCGATGACCCCTGCTGAACGTGAAGATCCCGACTTGCTCAATCCGAGCCGCAGAAGAAGAATTGCCGCAGGATCGGGGCGTCCGATTCAGGAAGTCAATCGCATGATCAAACAGTTCAAGCAGATGCGCGACATGATGCAAAAGATGACGAACGGGAATTTCGGCGGCATGGAAAACATGTTTGGCGGCGGCGTTTCAGGCAAGCTTGCAAAAATGTCGGTCAATCGAATGATTAAGAAGAACAAAAAGAAGAAGCGCGCCAAGATTAAAAAGCAGAAACAACAAAAGAGACGCAAAAAATAATTCGGCAGAATTGTTGATATGACGGTATTTTTATCACAAATTGCAAAAAAAAACAGACTGTCAAGAAATTTTACTTTACACGGAGCGAAAATACTGGTATATTAGTAATCGTTGAGAAGATAACTAGGAGGTGTAAATGCATGTCAGTTAAAATTCGTTTAAAGCGTATGGGTTCTAAGAAGCGTCCATTCTACCGCATCGTTGTGGCTGATTCACGTTCACCGCGTGATGGCCGTTTCATCGAAACGGTTGGCACGTACAACCCATTGACAGAACCAGAACAAGTAACGCTTAAAGAAGAAGCAATCATGAACTGGTTGAGCAACGGTGCTCAACCTTCAGATACTGTTCGTAACATTCTTTCAAAGCAAGGTGTTATGAAGAAGTTCCACGAAGCTAAGTTTTCAAAGAAGTAAGGTAGATTAGTATGACTGAAGCAGATGTGAAGCAATTAATTGTCACTATTGTCAAGCCACTAGTTGCTGATCCCGATGCGATTAAGATCGAGACCGATCGGGATGCACATTTCCTTAATTTTAATCTATCCGTCGCACCTGATGACGTCGGGCGCGTAATTGGAAAACACGGACGGGTTGCCCAGGCAATTCGAACCATCGTTTATAGCGTTCGTGTTGGCGACTCTTTAAGAGTTCGTTTGAATATCGTAGACGATTAATCAGGACCTTTGGTGAAACAGTGATGATTTCATCAGAGGTTTTTTTGTTAAGGTGTTTTGAAAGGAATTTATCAATGAATTACTATCAAGTAGGCAAAATTATCAATACGCACGGAATCAAGGGAGAAGTTCGCGTGCTGTCATCCAGCGATTTCACTGATGAACGTTTCATGCCCGGCAATTCTCTGTATTTATTCGACAAAGAGACGCTTGTAAGAGAAGTGGTCGTTAAAACTCACAGAAAGCATAAGCAATTTGATTTGTTGTCATTTGAAGACTTGGAAGATATCAATCTCATTGAAGGCTTCAAGGGATTCGACATCAAAATTTCTGAAGATCAGCAACAGGATTTAGAAGACGGTTCTTATTACTATCACCAGATCATTGGCCTTGAAGCAGTGACTTTGGATGGCGAAAAACTCGGCAGAATCAGTGAAATCCTTGCTCCCGGAGCAAATGACGTCTGGGTTGTCAAACGGAAGGGCAGAAAGGAATTGCTGTTGCCTGTGATCGATGACGTAATCAGGCGAGTCGATCTTGAACAGGGCTTGGTCGTGGTTGATTTGTTGGAAGGGTTGGACGATTAGTGAAGATTGATATTTTGAGCCTGTTTCCAGAAATGTTTGCGGGGCCTTTAAACGAATCGATTGTAGGTAAAGCCGTGGAAAAGGGCCTTTTGGACATTAGCGTAACGGACTTCAGAGAGTATACGACAAACAGGCAGCATCATGTCGATGATACGCCCTATGGCGGCGGTGCAGGAATGCTGCTTCAGGCACAGCCTATTTTTGACGCGCTAGATGCGGTTTCAAAGCGTGAAAACGGACTTGGAAGGGTTATTCTGCTTGATCCTGCAGGTAAGAAGTTTAATCAGAAAGTGGCAGAGGAATTGTCCAGAGAAGACCATCTGACGTTTATCTGCGGTCATTATGAAGGTTATGATGAGCGAATCAGAACGCGCGTGACGGATGAAATTTCACTTGGAGACTTCGTTTTGACGGGCGGAGAACTCGGTGCGATGGTTGTGATTGACGCAACTGTCAGACTGCTGCCTGACGTTTTGGGAAATTCAGAGTCGGCACCGGGCGATTCGTTTTCAACTGGACTGCTTGAGTATCCTCAATATACTCGTCCGGCAGATTTTAGAGGAATGAAAGTTCCAGCGGTCTTGACCAGCGGCAATCATCAGAAAATTGCGGAATGGCGCAACAAAGAATCACTGCGGCGGACTTTTTTGAGGAGACCCGACCTGCTTGAGGGGTATGAATTGTCCAGGCAGGAAGAAAAGTGGCTTCGGGAATTCAAGACCGAGTATCAGGATGATCAAATTTGATTTTTGGAGGACCGAGTTCGAACTCAGTCCTTTTTTACGTGCATTTCCAAGAATAAAAATGTAAAATGAACAGTGGTATTGCTTTTTTGAATCATGACGTTAAT
>NZ_DAIUCE010000096.1:0-1642 GCF_036846325.1 Ligilactobacillus sp.
AGAAATCATAAACGATACTGCAAGATTTTACCCTGGATTTGATGAAAAATATGCAAATACTCTTTCTGAAAAATTCGGAATCAATTTAAAATCCAGATACGGTAAGCTCTCTACTGGGTATAAAACGATCTTTAAAGATATTCTGGCACTTTGCGTTCCATGCGAATATATTTTTTTGGATGAACCTGTTCTAGGGATGGATGCTTCAAATCGTAACCTTTTTTACTGCGAACTGGTTGATTCTTATTCCAAGCGGCCGAGGACCTTTGTAATTTCGACGCATTTGATTGAAGAGATACAAAATTTGATTGAAAACGTCGTGATTATTGACAATCACCGCATTGTTCTGGATGGTTCGGTTGAAAATGTTCTGGCGAAAGCGCATTTCATTTCAGGAACGAAGGATGATGCCGGAGAATATGTCAGGGGACTCAGGATTATCGGGACTGAGTGCCTGGGAAATACGGCAGGGTATTACGTGTATGATGAGCTGGATGATGGTCGGGTGTTGCCGGACACCGTCTACCTGGACTCGTTTGATTTGAACAAGTTGTTTTTGTGTCTGACGGAATCAGGGGGAACTCGGGATGACGATTAAGGAAAAGTACGCATATGTTTTTTTAATAAGGAAATATCTGATGTATGAGCTGCTTGCAATCGGCGGGATTGTCGTCATCTATTTCGGCGGGTGGCTGTTTCTATCGGGGAAGGTAAATGAATTGACCACAGACTGGCTCATGTTTCCGGTGACCGACTTCCTGCAGTCCATGCTGTGTGTGTTCCTGTTATTCTTTTACAATGAATTCAAGTATTTTATTCAGAACGGTGTTACGCGCAAGGAGTACTGGAGAGCAAAGATGCTGGCGGCTTTTTCGACCTATGGAATCAATGTTTTCCTGGGATCGACCTACTACTTTGCGTTCCAGCAGTTTTATTCCGGAAACAACTATCTGCTGAACGTGTTTTCAATCAGTGATGTCAGCGACCTGCCGTTTGCCGTGGTCTTGTATGTCGACGGAATGATGACGTCAATGCTGATGGGCTGTGTCTTTAGTATGCTGGAAAAAAATGGTAAAATAATCTTGGCGTTGAGTTTGGCCGGTGTTAATGCCGTTTTGGGAGCGGGGGTCTTTGAAATCGACAAGCATAATGCCTTGACTTCATTTTTCAAGGGTATCGGGAGTCTGATTAAAGGCGTAAACCCCGTTTATCCCGCCATAATATACGCAATCGTATTGATGGAGATTTGCCTGTTGGTAATGAAGAGATTTAAGCTGCGTCTTGAGTAGGTGTTCTGCGCGGCAAGGGGAGGATAGCATGTTAGACAGAAGGAATTATGTTGAGCTTGTTGCCTTATTATTGGTGGTTGTCTTGTTTTCTCTGCATTTGCCGTTATGGGGAATGATAATGGATGCATGTGCGGAGCCGATGATCAGGGTCTTTTTCGGGTTGATATTATCGGTCATGCTGATAGACGTGCTGACAATGATATACTGGCGACGGGACTAGGTATCTCTTGAGAATTAAGATTGATTCAGCCGGGGATTGGCTTTGTTGCAATCCTGGCTGAATTTTTTTGATTTCCTGTATGACTGATTTTGAACAGGTTTAAGAAAATTTACTATTCATTCAAAAAAACCAC
>NZ_DAIUCE010000096.1:1652-6366 GCF_036846325.1 Ligilactobacillus sp.
CGTTCACTATATTCACAAATATTGCAATAAAAAACAATATTTGTGTGTAATAATTTTATCGTATATCATAAAAATAAACTGCTGTAATCGTTTTATTCGTTTTGAGAGGGGCAAGAGAAATAATAAATCGGGCGGTTGCCGGATGTTGTTTAGGTATAATTTTAGGGAGCTGATTTTTTTGCAGAATTATGCGGAGGAATTACGCAGGACATATGTAAGGTTGCCACGCGTAATTGCTTCTATTTTAGCGTTGTCGATTATGTTGTGCGGGTTGTCAATAACGTTTTTGATCAGTACTGAAAGCCTGTTTGGTCCTGTGCGTTTTGGGAATGGTGCTGCGATGATTAAGGAACTTGGTGATGAATTGAATCACACTATAATCGAAACGGCACAGTATACGGGGATGCCGCTTAGGTTCAGGGAAAAACTGATGCTCAGCGACACGCAAACGGCAGAATGTTCTGAAAAAATGGCAGTGCATTTTCGTACAATGAATGACAAGTTGATTGAATCGAATACTGTTTACAGGATGCTTGACCGCAATGTGAACGGAGCCGGATTTTCGTCAAGGGACAAGAAATACTGGGCGAAGGTCAAAGAAAAGTTCAGGGATAATCTGAAGGAATACGTTGATGCAAGGGAAAGTCAGATGCAGATTTCTAAAATGCAGCACTTTTATCAATTCCTGAGCACTGTTTCCTGGATGGGAATTTTAGTATTCGGAAGTTTAATCATTCTCATTATGAGATATTTGTTCACGCATCTCATAAACAGGTGGAGAATTTTTTACGATTCAGGTCTGGCGATGATAATTTCGGGCGGGATGCTTCTGACGATTGCGTTGTTTTTTTCGTTAGGAGACAATGCATTTGGCATTGGTGACTTGTTTTACGTGCGTGAGATATGCTTTTCAATCATGTTGATGACCTGGATCAGGTTGCAGTGGATGTTTTCTGCGGTTCTGATCATACCTGGTTTTGTCATTTTCATGACGTCACGTCTTAAGATTGAGTCGCTGCTTGCTAACTATCGCTTTGACAGGTAGATATATTCGCCTTGGAGTCCTGCCGGATGGCAGGACTCTTTTTTTAGTCTGAGGGCATCTTGCTTATTCGACTGCTTTGCTCTAAAATGAACTAGACATCAACGAAGGGATGGCAGAGATGGAATTTACGTGGCAGAACCACTTTGGGAAAAAATCAACTGTAAAGAGGATTCTGACGGAACATGGCGTCAGTCATCGGATGCTTGCCAGACTCAAGCATGGTCAGGGCAACGTAAGGCTGAACGGAAAAAAGACGGTTCTTTCTAACACGGTTGAACCGAATGAGGAAGTGACACTGGTACTTCCACCGGAAAAAGCTGACGAGCGGATTCTTGTCAGTCACGAAAAAATAAGAATCGTCTATGAAGATGAAAACTGGCTGGTTCTTGACAAGCCGGCAGGAATATCAAGCGTTCCCGGGCCATCGAACAAGTGCGATACGATGATGAACCGGATCAAGGGATACTTGATTGAGCAGGGGAGCGATAATCTTGTACCTCATGCCGTAACGAGACTGGACAGGTTTACGAGCGGATTGATGCTCTGCGCAAAGCATGGATTCGCACAGGGGCTGATTTCAAAGCAGGTTCAGGAACATTCGATGGAAAAACGGTATCTGGCATTCTGCTCTGGATTTGTCAGAAAAAATCACGGAATCATTGATCTTCCGCTCAAAAAGGAAGATGACGGTTTCAGGAGGATTGTTTCCCGTGATGGTCAGAATGCAGTGACGGAATTTTGGGTCAGGGAGCATTTCGGCAACGAAGCCACGTTGGTTGAGTGTATGCTCCATACCGGAAGAACCCATCAGATACGTGCTCATTTTGCTCATGTCGGTCATCCTCTGATTTCAGATGAGCTCTATGGCGGCAGGGAAAACGGGGCATGCAAAAGACAGGCGCTTCATGCCTGCTATCTGGCATTTGACGATCCGTTTTCCTGTAAGAGACTGAGTTTTGAACTGCCGCTTGAAAAGGATATGGAATATTTGTTAGGTGAATTAAGGGGTGCAAATTGTAATTGACGGACAAATATTTTCAATATACCTAAAAATTTGATATAATGTCTGTATCGAGACGAACAAAAAGGTCAGGTGAAGATTAATGACGCCGAAAAAAGAAGACTATTTAAAAATCATCTTTGAATTGGGCGGACGCAAAAAGAAGGTTTCAAATAAGCAGATTGCAATGAGTCTGAACATTGCAGCGGGTTCAGTGACGGAAATGGTCAGCAAGCTTGTAAAGGAAGGGCTTGTCGATCACACTCCGTATGCCGGGATATCCTTGACGAAAAAGGGAACGGCGATTGCAGAAGACCTGATCAGAAGGCATCGCTTATGGGAAACGTTTTTGGTTGACAAACTGAATTATAAACTGCAGGATGTGCATAATGATGCCGAGATTTTAGAACACGTGACGAGCGACAATCTGATGGATCATCTGGAGGAATTCTTGAATCATCCCGAACATTGCCCTCACGGCGGGGTTATTCCGGATAAATCGGGAACCTATCGCGAAGAAAGCTATTTGATTCTTGCTGACGTTGCAGAGGGAACGACGATTACCGTTGACCGCTTCATCGACAATCATGAATTGCTTTCATATTTGGACGATATTCACATCAAGCTTGGCGACAGGCTTGTCGTTGGTGAACATGCACCGTTTGAAGGACCAATCAAGCTGACTTATTGCGACGGCGGCGAAGAAACGAGCATCGGGTATAAGGCTGCACACTATATTTTTGTGAAGTAGGTCTGATGCCTATTATAAATCAGCTTGCTGTGTTATAATTAGACTTGTATTTTTGTATTGGTCATATTGGTTATCGTTTCATTCAACATCTCCATTTGCGCCCGTCAGAATTACAATAATCATGCGCATGTGGCGCAGAAGGAGTTTCATAATGGAACAAGGTACAGTTAAGTGGTTTAATGCAGAAAAAGGATACGGCTTCATTACACGTGAAGACGGCAGTGATGTTTTCGTTCATTTCTCTGCAATCCAGGGTGAAGGTTACAAGTCTTTGGAAGAAGGACAACACGTAACTTTTGACGTTGAAGAAGGACAACGCGGTTTGCAGGCTGCAAACGTCGTTAAGGACTAAAACAACGCAGGACAATTGCGTACGTAACCGTTGATCAGGGTATGAATATCGCAATTGCATGAGACCGGATGAAGTCGTCCGGTCTTTTTTTCTTGCGTCGGATTCCGTGCGGGATTAAACTTATGATACTGGATTTTAAAGGGGGCATAGCTTTGAAAAGGGAATTACGCTTACACTGGCTGCTTTTAGGGAGCCTGATCTGTTCGACTGGCGGAAGCCTGCTGTGGCCTTTGACGACGATTTATATGCATGATTATCTGCATCAGTCGCTGACTGTTGCAGGAACCGTACTGTTCTTCAACTCGCTTACGCTGATTATCGGCAGCTGGCTCGGTGGATACATATACGATCATGGAAAAGTCCGCTTTTTCTTGATCTTGTCAGTTTTAATGCAGGCTGCATCTGTCTTTTTGCTGATTTTCTTCCATGACTGGCCGTATTTTGCGTTTCTGCTGATCCTGGATAATTTCGGAAACGGTATTTCGTCAACGATTGTCAGTTCGCTTGCAACCGGGATCAGGGAAAAAGATCCGAGATACGTCTTCAATATGATCTATTTCATGCAAAATGTCGGCGTGGTGGCAGGAACGATGCTTGTCGGGTATGTCATTGAAATTTCAATCAACATGATCTTCATCGTCAATTTTGCAATGTATGCCGTTTTCCTGCTGATAGTCTGGCTGTTTTACTTCGTTCCGCCGCACGTTCTGGCCAAACACGCAAGTCAAAGGAAGGGAGTTTCCGATAAGACTCCTCAAAGAGCAGTAATCGTGATTTTTGCGGCTCTTGCACTGTATTTTGCAATCGACGTCGGATATTCGCAATGGCAGAGCAATTTGTCGGTTTACATGGGACAACTGGGAATCCCGGTCAGAAACTACAGTTTGCTGTGGACAATCAACGGCATCATAATCGTCCTGATCCAGCCGTTGATCAATCGTTTTGACGAATCGTTCAAGACAAGGCTGACGCACAAGCTTTATTTAGGCATTCTGCTGTTTGCATGCGCGTTTGTCTCATTGATCTTTGCCAGGGACTACCCTCATTTTGTCCTGTCAATGGCAATTGTCACCCTGGGCGAAGTGCTGACGTTCCCGACGTTTCCTGCTTTTGTCTCAAGCCTGAGCTCATTCAGCGAAAAAGGCAAGTACCAGGGACTTGTCACTGCGTTTCCGGCAATGGGACGCGCGGTCGGTCCCGTTTTGGGCGGAATGATCATCGATAATTTTTCATACACAACCCTATTTACATTTACGTCCGCTTTTGTCATAATCGTTGGTGGCATCTTGATCGGATGCACTAGAATTAACTTGGATGACAATGGTGAGATTAGGAAATGAATGAAATGAAACATGATGAACTGGCCATGGAGGTTGTTCTGACCGCCGGAAAGCTGATGATTGAAAGCGGGGCCGACATGGCCAGGGTAGATGATACGATGTACCGGCTTGCCAGAAATGCCGGCATAAAGGAGCCCCGCATTTTTGAAACGACGACGGGAATCATGATGTCTGCGCCGAAAAGCAAGCTGACTCGGATAGAGCCGATCAATGAGCGCAGCATCAA
>NZ_DAIUCE010000097.1:0-380 GCF_036846325.1 Ligilactobacillus sp.
ATCAGAAAATATACTTATTGAAGTCTGTGGATACGGAGGAAAGCAAATGATCAAAGACAAGGATATGGGACAGAAGATTCTGGAAAGCATCGGAACTCTGAACGAAGCGGCATATGAACTTTATGCGATGATTTCAAATGACAGTGAACAGAAGGATGAATTTGTCAAGACGATGCAGACGCTGCTGCTGAACCTTAAGGGCAACTTCATGGGCCTGGTCATTGAAGAACCTTCATTGAAGGCTAACCTTCTGATTGACAATGCGCTTGACACACTGGGAAGGCTTGATTCAGAAAGCAAGTCGGCAAACTTGAAACTTGTCAGGAATGAACTTATCCCGGAAATCGGTGAGGCATATGTTGATCTTCTCTTCTGGGGCG
>NZ_DAIUCE010000097.1:390-6209 GCF_036846325.1 Ligilactobacillus sp.
ACTACAACAATCAGATGAAGGAATTCTATCCTGCGCCTGAAACGGAAAAGGGACGCTACCGTTATGATCTGTCCGTGGCAGTGATGGCCAATACGGAAGCCAAACAGGTTGAAAGGTGTCTTGAAACGTTGAGGGATGCGGTGCCCGACAATCTTCGCTGTGAATACATTCTGTTCAATGACGGACAAGGCGGGGATGTGGCAGAGCTGTTTGAGAATTTTGCCGACAGGGACGTCAAGGTCGTGAATTACAAGAACAGGACAAATTCTCCAAGTGTAATCTATCAGCTGATTGAAGGGAAAAACGCTTTGTTTCTTACCTCAGAAAACGAGCTGTCGGAATCGGCAATTGAGAATATGCTGAAGTGTCTGAATTCTGACAGAAAAGTTGGGGCTGTCAGTCCTGCCTTTGTCGAAAAAGATGAACTCAAGGCATCAGAAGGCAATGAATATCTGTGGCATCAGAAGTCAGAGCTGAATACTGATGTTGTTCTTGCACGCTCAGCTGACATACTGCTTCCGACAATGCTTGGGGCATATTTCCCGTTCATTGCCAGACGCTATACGGAATTTTCAAGCAAGGCAATGTCGCTGATTGGCAGAAGAAACGGAAAACTTCTGTATGAAGCAGGGGATGCTTTGGCTTACAGGCTTCCGAGGGAAAATGACAAGGACATTGAACTTGAAGGTGTCAGACAGTTTGAAAGAATCATGGGCATTAACCCGCTGCTTGATCAGGATGTTGATGAGGAACTGCTGTCGGGTCTTGATTTCAGCGGCAAGGAGAAGAGAGTCGATATTCTTGGTATCGACAGCAATTTCGGTATCAATCTGCTGGCCATTCAAGACAAGGTTCGTGAGAAATCGCATAATTTAAGAACTAATATCTACAGTCTTACGGAACAGGAGACATATGCACGTGACTTGGAAGCAATTGCCAAGAAGGCAAAGGTTGTTTCAAGCTGGGACAGGGAATTTGACAAGTGCTTCCCTAATGCTCGTTTTGACTACATCGTAATGGAGCATGTGAGTGACGAGTTACTTGATCTTATGTTTCTTTTGAAGTTGCTGGAACGCCTGAAGGATGGAGGGGCTCTGGCAATCCATACGGCAGACGAAATGCCGCTCAGTGACTATGAGCCGAGAAAAGTTGTGGGAGACTGGCAGATTCTGTATAAATAGATTTGTGGGGTGATATTAATGAATATTACGATTATTGGTGGGGGAAATATCGGAACTTTGATGGCAGCAGAGGCTGCTGATAAAGGACATGCCGTTACGGTTTGTACATCAAAGCCTGACTTGTGGAAGAAAAAAGTAGAAGTGTATAATTCAGACGATAATCTGTTAATCAGTACACAAATTTCAAAAATTACCAGTTCGATGAAAGATGCAGTAAGCGGTGCTGATCATATCTGGGTAACCGTTCCTGGGGAAGCATTTATGGATACTGCTGCCAGAATGCTTCCTTATGCGACAAAAGGGCAGAAGATAGGTATTATTCCGGGATTTGGAGGAGCGGAATTTTCATTTAAGAAGTTGATAGACAAGGGATGTATATTGTATGGATTCCAGCGTGTTCATAGTATCGCCAGACTAAAGGAATACGGTAAGGCGGTATATCAGTTGGGAAGAAAACATAAAATCGAAATAGGTTCGATACCCGTATCCAATGTTTCAGATATTTGTGATTTTATAGAAGGAATCTTCAATATTCCATGTGTTTCCTTGCCTAATTATCTTTCAGTTTCCCTAACGCCATCAAATCCAATATTGCATACTTCCAGGTTATATTCCATGTTTAAAGATTATGTGCCTGGGGAAAAATATGCCAGAAACTTCCTTTTTTACAGGGAATGGTCACTGGAGGCGGCACAGCTGATGATTTCATGTGATGATGAACTGCAGTTGTTATGCAGGAAAATTCCGATGAACCTTGATAATGTACATTCTTTGAAGGACTACTATGAAAGTTATACAGCAGAAGATATGCAGAGGAAAATCAGCAGCTTGGATGCCGTAAAGAATTTGAAGTCACCAATGACAGAGGTTGAAGGAGGATGGATTCCCGATTTTAATTCAAGGTATTTCAGAACCGATTTTCCTTATGGCATTAACGTAATCATTAAGATTGCAGACATCTTTGATGTAGATACTCCAACGATGGACAAAATATGGAACTGGTATCGTGATTTAGTTTCAAATGAGGAAACCGTTGATATGGATATGTCCGTAAATGAATTCTTGAAATTATATCAATAATCAGGAGTTGTTTGACTTGAATTAATTTTGACTGATGGTCAAATAGAGAAGCTTCACAAGGTTGGATTGGAAATGCTGATTGAATTTGACCGTATTTGCCGAAAAGAGAATATAAAATATTCAATAGAATCGGGTACTCTATTGGGAGCAGTTAGAGATGGCAGGTTCATTCCATGGGATGATGATGTGGATGTGTCTATGACTCGCACCGAATATAATAAGTTTTTCGCTGCTTGTGATAAATATCTCGACAAATCGAGGTTTTTCCTGGATTGTCATGAAACTGATCCGGAATATATTTTCGGGTATAGTAAGTTGAGGAGATTAGGAACTGTTTTCAGACAGATTGGGCATGAGACTCTGACCCAACGTAACGAGATATTCATGGATATAATTATTTTGGATAATATCCCCGATCATCACATTAGCAGGATTATTCATTCAAAGATATGCAATATTATTAAAACCATTTTGAATGCACAGTTGAATCTTAAAAGCAATAATCCAATAGTGAGGTTGAGAAGCAGACTTCTGATGCTTATTCCACGAAATGCGGTTTTTTCCATATTGTATTCATTTGAAAGAATCAATAACAGAAAAGATACTGAATTATGCAGAGTGTACACATATACCCCTGCAAGTGGATGGGGAGTACCAACCAAATGCTATAAGAAATATCGCGACATAAAATTTGAAAATCATAAATTCATGTGCTTTGATGACTATGATTCATATTTGAAGTATGCATACGGAAATCACTACATGGAATTGCCACCTGTGGAAAAGAGAAAACCGCATATTAACGTTTCCGAATTGTCATTTGGGGACATATTTGGGAAGGAAGAGTGATTTGAAGGATTTTGATTATGAGCAAATGAAACTTGGAAAGTTATATCTTCAAAAAGGTATAACGAAGGAAAACAGTTCATTGAAAGGCAAGAAAAAAGCAGAAGAAATTAATAATACTGCTATTGGAGATCGAGATGAAATAGTCAGGCTTGAAAGGGAAATGATTGGAAAATCAGGTGATGAGTTATATATTACCCCCCCTGTATATGTGTCATATGGATCAAATATTGAAGTCGGAGAAAATTTTTATGCCAACAAAGACTGTATCTTTATGGATACCAGCTCCATTAAGTTCGGAGACAACGTAATCGTGGGACCAAGGTGTTGTTTCTATTGTGCGGGACATCCAATTTATGGTGGTGTGAGATCTCAGGATAACGATTATTTCGAATTTACGTTACCGATTATAGTTGGTAATGATGTTTGGATAGGCGGTAATGTAATCGTTCTTCCCGGTATTACCATAGGTAATGGTTCCGTTATAGGGGCTGGTTCTGTCGTTACTAATGATGTACCATCTAATGTCATAGTTGCAGGAAATCCTGCAAGAGTATTGAGAGAAATAAACAAGGAAGATGAAATAAAGTGGAAGTCTCTAAGAGAAGAATATTATAAGGAAAAAAAGAGATTTGAAGAATTTGGTATTTAATGGGAGATGTCACTATGCTTAATTTTACAGTAGGTCCCGTGATGAGCAACCAGGAGATTCTGAATATCGGTGCGCAGCAGGTACCCTACTTCAGGACAACTGAGTTTTCTAGGAAAATGTTTGAAAATGAAAATCTGATGAGGAAGTTTACCAAGGCCCCCGGTAATTCGCGTGCAGTTTTCATTACAGGGTCCGGTACGGCTTCCATGGAGGCAGTTGTCATGAATGTCTTTGATGAAAATGACAAGGTTCTGATTGTGGATGGCGGCAGTTTCGGTCATCGTTTTGTCCAGTTGTGTAAGATACACCAGGTTCCATATGAAACGATTGTTCCTGAAGAGGGGGGCAGTGTAACGCCTGAACAGCTGGCAGAATATGACGGTATGGGATTCACGGGCTTTTTGGTCAATCTTGATGAAACATCAAAGGGTGTTCTGTACGATATTGATGCCATCAGTAATTTCTGTAATCGCAATAATCTGTTTCTGGTTGTGGATTCAATCAGTTCATTTCTTTGTGATGAATTCGATATGGAAAAACTGAATGTGCAGGTCATGATTACGGGATCTCAGAAGGCACTTGCATGTCCCCCAGGGATTTCTGTGATTGTACTAAGTCCAGAAGCTGTGGAACGCGTTTATTCAAGACAAGTTCGCAGCATGTATCTTGACTTGAAATCGGCGCTGAAGAATGGTGAACGGGGACAAACACCCTTTACACCTGCAGTTGGAATACTGTTGCAGATTAATGCAAGGTTGAAACAGATTGAAAAAGAAGGCGGGGTAGAAGCGGAAATTGCTCACACTGCAGAAATAGCAGGAGATTTCAGAAGAAAAATCAGACATCTTCCGTTTGAGATAGTTTCCAAGTCACTTTCCAATGCAGTTACTCCCTTGCATCCGTTGAACGTTTCGGCTTATGATATTTTCACTTGTCTTAAGGATGAATACGGAATCTGGGTATGCCCGAATGGTGGAGAAATGGCCGACAGGGTATTTCGTGTCGGGCATATCGGTTGTTTGACAATTGAAGATAATGACAGGCTTATTGGAGCTTTTGAAGATATGCAGAAAAGAAATCTGCTCTAAGGAGTTGTGACATGCGAAAGAGAACAGCGAAGAAACTTGTTAAATGTGTTGATGATATTCTGTCCAGTATGGAAATGTTAACGAAATTTAAAGGGAACAGTTACATGGTTTCCAAGGTCAAGAAGGTTTGCAGAGATAATACGGCAGTTTTAGAAAACGAAAAAGATGCGGGGCAGAGGTACTCTGAATTATTAGATGAATTCAAGAAGAAAATTGAATCTTCTGATATTGAAGGTGCAAAGAAAACAGCTGATGATTTCGAGCATTTTATTTTAGACAGCATTGTTTACAAAGTTGTCTTCATGCCATATAAAGCATCAATGTGGGATTCCCTGGAAAGTGTCTGGATGGCTGCAGACAAGGATAAACGTTGTGAGGCAGTTGTCGTTCCGATTACATATTATGAATTGGACAGCAACAGGAATCCCGCAAAAAAGGTCAATGAGCGTGAAGAATTCCCTGAATATGTCCCTGTTGTCAATGATCAAGAATATGATTTGGAGAATGACCGGCCGGATATTATTTACATTCACAATCCTTATGATGATACTAATCTTGTTACACGTGTTGAAAGCAGATATTACTCCTGGAATTTGAAGAAGTATTGTGAAAAGCTTGTATATATTCCGTATTATAAGTGGATTGACGGTGTTTCATCAACTGTCTTCAGATCGGCAATGTATTATGCTGACTACACGGTGCAGAGTTCAGATGATGCGGTTAAGAGATGTATTGAAGCTTCACCCGAGTATGCCAGGTTGCTTGGTATGGAAAATGTTAAAGTCAGAAATGCAATGGAGAGTAAACTGATTAATCTCGGAAGTCCTGAAGTGGATAAAATTGTTTCATTGGATGAGAAAACGGCAAAGATGCCGGAAGAGTGGAAGGAAAAGGTTATTAAATCGCGTGTCAATGTCTTGTATAACACAACTATTGATGAAATCCTTGTTGCAAAAAGTCTTGATAAAGTAA
>NZ_DAIUCE010000098.1:0-419 GCF_036846325.1 Ligilactobacillus sp.
ATCCTGTATTCACATCAAAAAAAGTTGGATTAGATTAGTATTGCCTTTTTTATTCCAATTCTCCAAGTGTTAATTTTCGATTATCGCAAGGAAAAAAGCACTCGCTCCATGGGGGCGGGTGCTTTTTTGGCGTGGTTGGGGATGCGCTGGTGATTCGGCAACGAGTGGGCAACTTTTCGTAAAAGCATATTCCCTTACCAACATTTTACCAACTCTGTACATAAAAAGAGCCGAATTCCATAGTATAATTTCCTTTGGAAACTATTTTTTAATTTCAGTTTCGAAAAGATGCTTTGGAAGGGGGACATGATTTGAACGAAGTAAGGATGGTTCCGTTCAAGGACGAGGACTGTGAACGTTTTATGGAGCAGGAAGTCAAGCCGTGGATTGAAGAAAACGTCACGGATTTTGCGTTTGAC
>NZ_DAIUCE010000098.1:429-6205 GCF_036846325.1 Ligilactobacillus sp.
AGGAATCATACGCGGCGGTCATACAGTCCGAAATGTCGGATTATGATGACGACAACAATAAGATTTCAAGCTATGTTTTTGCGTTTGACAGCTATGACGGAAAAAAGCTTCAAGCATACTGTGCGATTCCGGAAAAACCAAAAAAAGCGCTTGTTTTCGTGCATGGTTTTTGCGAATTTTTCGGCAAGTATCACGAGCTGTTTTACGATTTTTATCATGCGGGATATGCCGTGTTCTTCTATGAGCAGCGAGGATTCGGGAAGTCTTTGCGCGAAGTTTCGGACAAGGATGCGGTTTACGTCGGAAATTTTGCCGAGTATGTCGAAGACTTGAAATTGTTTACCGATGAGGTTTCCAAAATGACGAAAAAAAAGCTTGATTTGATGTTGTTTGCGCACTCGATGGGCGGCTGCGTCGGTGCACTGTATTTGGAAAAATACCCGGAAACGTTCAAAAAAGCAGTGCTGAGCTCGCCGATGATCAGGATGGCGCTTGAGCCGCGGTTAAAAAAGGTCGCCAGGCCGATCTGCCTGTTTCAAAGAGTTCTTCATCGCGGCAGGAAGCTGGCAATCGGACAGAAAAGATTCGACGAACGGCCCGATTTCAAGGGCAGCTGTACGTTGTCTGAGGCGCGTTATTTGTATCAGTTCAGGCAGCGCCTGAAAAATGCAGAGTACCAAACGAACGGTGCGACCTATTCTTGGGTTTTGGCAGCGCTGAATGCGGAAAAACAGCTCATGAAGAATGTTGACAGGATCAAATGTCCCGTGCTTCTTTGTTCTTCGGGAAACGATACGATGGTTGACGTTGCGGGACAAACGGAATTTGCCGAGAAAAGCAAGGTCGTCAAGCTCAAGCAGTTTCCTGAAGCAAAGCACGAATTGTTCAACAGCTCGGCTGAAATTTTGGAAGAATACCATGCGACCTTGCTGAAATTTTACGAATAAAACGAAAAACCAGGATGATTTCCAGTTAATTGCAAATCATCCTGGCTTTTATTTAACTTTTGTTTCATGCCTTGATTTTTATCTTGCCCGCAAACGAATAGCCGAAACCGCGGTTGGTTTTGATCCACAAAGGCGTATTCGGATCGGCTTCAAGCTTGTCTCGCAAGTGGCTGATGTGGATGTCGACGATGCGGCTTGTGCCCAGGATGTCATATCCCCAAACGCCCTGAAGCAGCTGTTCGCGGCTCAGGACCTGGCCGCAGTGCTTGGCCAGGTAGTCCAGCAGTTTGAATTCTTTTGGCGTCAGCTGAAGATCTTTTCCGTCCTTGATGGCGCGAAAAGAATCGAGGTACAGCGTGATGCCGTTTAGTTCAAAGATTCGTTCTTGAAATGCAGAGTCTTCGTCTGCTTCGTCAAATGAATTCTCAGGCTTGTGAAGCAGCATTTTGAGCTGAAGCTGCTGCTTCAGGCGAACTGCAATGTCTGAATAGTCAAAAGGTGCGGTTATGTAGTCGTTGACCTGAGTTTCAAACAGCTTGATCTCATAATCGATGTCCTTTTCCTTGGCGAGAACGATGATCGGTTCGCGAAAATTTCTGCGTAAGTCTTTCAAGTCCTTGAGCGTAGCAGCGGGAATTTCATATTCAAGATCCCAGATGATGCCGATTGGATCGCGTTTCAGCAAATTTTTCTTCAAATCGTTTACCGTAGTCGTATTGCAGACGAACCATCCGTTTTCGTTGCATGCGTTGTTGATTCCCGTAAACAAGGGCAGATTTTCCGTCAGTGCGATTACGTATTCATTCATTCAAAATTCCTCCTTGCCTTTACTTTAATGTCCCTCATTTAAAGTTATGCCACAAAAAAACAGCGTTGTGTCTGGATTTACAAGACATTTACAATCGCTTTACCTAATCAAGACTTTAACTTTACAGCCCGGGCATAACATAGACAATGTACTCGTAAGGGGGAAGACCTCAGCGGGTGAGTTCAGCAAATTCAACCACAGAAGGGACACATATTTTATGAAAAGGAAATCACTTTTTTCATCATTGCTTGTTTTAGGTTTGGCAGGAGTCGTTCTTGCCGGCTGCGGCGGGGGATCAGGCGACAGCAAGACATCCTCAGGCTCCAGCAAATCAGAATCGAATGAAAAAGTTACGATTGTCGGATCAACTGCTCTGCAGCCGTTGGTTGAACAGGCCGCTTCCAAATATCAGGATGCAAACAAGGGCGCAACGATTACGGTTCAAGGCGGCGGGTCCGGAACTGGACTCAGCCAGGTTCAGGCAGGATCCGTGACAATCGGCAACTCAGATATTTTTGCAGAACAGCAAAGCGGAATCGATGCCGGAAAGATTGAGGATCACAAGGTGGCTGTCGTCGGAATGACGCCGGTCGTCAACTCTGACGTTTCGGTCAAGAACCTTTCGATGAGCCAGTTGAAGGACATCTTCACGGGCAAGGTCACGAACTGGAAGGACGTCGGCGGCAAGGACGAAAAGATCACGGTCGTCAACCGTGCGAAAGGTTCCGGCACGCGTGCAACGTTTGAAGGTGCCGTTTTGGGTGGCGAGTCAGCAGTCAAGGCACAGGAACAGGATTCAAACGGGACGGTTCAGAAAATCGTTTCAACGACTCCCGGGGCAATCAGCTACCTTGCATTTTCATACGCAAAGACTGACGGCCTGCATACTTTGAGCCTCGACAACGTTGCTCCAACGGACAAGAACATCACGACGAACAAGTGGAAGATCTGGTCATATGAACACATGTACACGAACGGCAAGGCAAAGGGCCAGGCCAAAAAGTTCATCGACTATATGCTTTCTGACGACGTTCAGGGAAGCCTTGTTCAAAAACTTGGCTACATCAGCATTCATGATATGAAGGTCAAGAAGGATGCAAACGGTAAAGTTAGTGAATAACAGATAGTCAGGTTTAAGGAAGGCAGGTCCTGGTGTGGGCAGGGACTTGCCTTTTTGATTAAAGATGAGAGGTTTTGTTAATGGATGAGATCAAAGACAAGCTGACCAATCCTTCAAAGGAAACGATGCAGGACAAACGCGGTCATTTCTGGTGCTACCTGAGCTTAACGCTGATCATTCTTCTGGTGGCATCGATTCTTTATTTTATAACTTCAAAGGGGATTGCGACGTTTGTGCAGGACAAGGTCAGCATAGGAGATTTTCTGACGGGCAAGGACTGGGATCCTGCAGCCGGCGTGAAAAAGGTCGGAGCCTTGCCGATGATTACAACGTCCTTTGCCGTTACGGTGCTGTCTGCGCTGACGGCAACACCGTTTGCCTTGGCAATCGGCTTGTTTACGACGCAGTACGCCAGAAATGGTGCAAAGTTCCTGCAGCCCGTGATTGAGCTTCTGGTTGGAATTCCGTCAGTTGTCTACGGCTATGTCGGCTTGACGGTCGTCGTGCCCTTTATCCGCAAGGTTTTCGGCGGAACCGGCTTTGGGATTCTTTCCGGAACGATTGTGCTGTTCGTCATGGTTCTGCCGACGATCACGTCGCTTACAATTGACAGTTTGAAGGCAGTTCCCCTGCACTATCGTCAGGCTTCCCTGGCACTTGGCGCAACAAGATGGCAGACGATTTACAAGGTCATTCTGCGTGCCAGTGCACCGGGAATTTTCACAGCAGTCATCTTCGGGATGGCCAGGGCGTTTGGTGAAGCACTGGCCGTTCAAATGGTCATCGGCAATGCCTGCCTGATGCCGACGAGTCTGGTGACGCCGACCGCAACCCTGACAAGTCAGTTGACGAGTCAGATGGGGAACACGGTCATGGGTACCTTGTCGAACAACGCATTGTGGTCGCTTGCCTTGATTTTGTTGTTCATGTCGCTGTTCTTTAACCTGCTTGTCCGTTTGATTGCCAAGAGAGGAGAGATGAAAAAATGAATCCAAAAACGAGCGATAAAGTTGCAACCGGCGTCATCTGGACGTTCGTTGCAATCGTGGTCTTGATTCTGCTGTTTTTGCTGGGATACATTCTGGGAACCGGGCTGCCGGACGTTTCGATGCATTTCCTGTCCTCCCAGGCAGAAGCATTCAAGGCCGGGGGCGGTATCAGAGATCAACTGTTCAACTCGCTTTATCTTTTGGTTTTGACTTTGATCATCTCGTTTCCAATTGCACTCGGATCCGGAATCTACCTGTCGGAATTTTCAAAGGACAACTGGTTTACCCAGGTTCTCAGAACGACGATTGAAATCTTGAGTTCGCTGCCTTCGATCGTCGTCGGCCTGTTCGGATACCTGTTCTTCGTCATCAAGTTCAAGATGGGATTTTCGATTCTTGCCGGCGCCTTGGCGTTGACGTTCTTCAATCTGCCGCTTTTGACGAGAAACATCGAAGATTCTCTGCGCGACGTTCCACAGCTTCAGCGCGAGGCCGGAGCATCCCTGGGCCTTTCCGAATGGAAAACGATCAAAGGCATCGTGCTGCCGGCCGCGCTCCCCGGTATTCTGACCGGAGTCATCCTGAGTGCCGGGCGTGTCTTCGGTGAGGCCGCGGCATTGATATATACGGCTGGGCAAAGTGCGCCCGCAGTTGATTACGGCAATTGGAACCCGTTTTCTGCAACGAGCTTTTTGAATTGGAACAGACCTGCTGAAACCCTGGCCGTACACATCTGGAAGGTGAATACAGAGGCGGTCGTGACGGACGCAGGCATTATTTCAAGCGCATCGTCTGCCGTTCTGATCGTTGTCATCTTATTGTTCAACTTCGGGGCACGTGCCTTGGGGCGTTTCCTGTACAAAAAACTGACAGCTGCAAATTAAGGAGGAAAAACGATGCTGACTTTTGAAAATCCTGCCTTGAAGACGGAAAATCTTCAGGTATATTACGGCGACCACCATGCTTTCTTTGATGGTAACCTGGAATTTGAAAGAAACAGGATTACGGCCTTGATCGGGCCTTCCGGGTGCGGCAAGTCAACGTTTTTGCGCAGCTTGAACCGCATGAACGACAAGGTCGCAAACGTTACAGGTAAAATCTGGTACAGAGGCGTTGACATCAATGCAGAAGACATCAACGTGTACGAAGTCAGAAAGCATATCGGCATGGTGTTTCAAAGACCGAATCCGTTTGCCAAATCGATTCGTGAAAACATCACGTATGCATTGAAGGCAAACGGATTGACTGATAAGGAAGAACTCGACAGGCGCGTCGAGGAAAGCCTGAAACAGGCAGCGTTATGGGATGAAGTCAAGGATGAGCTTGACAAAAGCGCCTTTGCTCTTTCCGGCGGACAGGCTCAGCGTCTGTGCATTGCAAGGTGCTGCGCGATGAAGCCCGACATCATGCTGCTTGACGAACCGGCCAGTGCTCTTGATCCGATTTCGACTTCAAAGATTGAAGATACGCTGGAACAGCTGCGCGAAAACTATTCAATCATCATTGTGACGCACAACATGCAGCAGGCCTCAAGAATCAGTGACTACACTGCATTTTTCCATCTGGGCCGCGTGATTGAATACGACAGGACCGAAAACATCTTCCAGACGCCGCATGAAAAGCTGACTGAAGACTATGTTTCCGGCAATTTCGGATAGGAGGGCACTATGGCAGAAATTATTTCAACAGAAGACGTGCACCTTTATTACGGCAAGAAAGAAGCATTGCACGGCATCAGCATGAACTTTCATGAAAATGAGATCACGGCCCTGATCGGACCTTCCGGCTGCGGCAAGTCGACGTATCTGCGCTGCATCAACCGCATGAACGATCTGCTCGAGGACGTGACGATTACCGGAAGCTTTACTTTTGAAAACCAGGACATCTATGCGCCAAACGTCGATGTCGTCGA
>NZ_DAIUCE010000099.1:0-6201 GCF_036846325.1 Ligilactobacillus sp.
ATTGTATGCAAGGCAACATTCTTTCTGCCCGGAATGAGGCTCATTGCCTCATGCAGGTCATCCGTCAGCTCATCAGGAGTCCTGGCACGTCCCGGATAGTTTCCGGAAACTGTGAGTCCGTCTGCAAGATCGACTTCCGGATTGATGAATCCGTGTACGTCATCGCCCTGCCAGCAGTGCATGGACAGACGGATTTTCTCAAGCTTCTTCATTGCCTCTTCCGTGTCAACGCCAAGTTCCTCATAGCGTTTTCTTGCCTCTTCATATGCCGTGTGTACTTGCCTTTCATCAGTCATTGTCATTTCCTCCTGTCACTTCATGATATTTTTCCATAATTCCCCTGTATTTTCCGGGAGACGGGACATATTCCTTCAGCTCGAACGAATCTTCAATCAGCTGCCGTCCTTCACTGATGTTCTTCAGGTCTCCTTCGGAAATCATCGAAACGATGATGTTTCCGATTGCGGTGGCCTCTCCCGGACCGGCAACCACCCTGACTCCTGAAAGGTCGGCAGTCAGCTGATCCAGAAGGGCGACATTCGACCCGCCGCCGACAATGTTCAGAACTTCGATCTTTTCCTCCAGAATTTCCTCAAGCCTGTGCAGCTGGTCAGCGTAGAACATCGCCAGGTTCGAATAGACTGCCATTACGATTTCACCGGGAGTTTCCGGAACCTCCTGCCCCGTTTCCAGGCAGCAGTTCCTTATCTCGTCAATCATGCTGTCGGGATTCATGAACCGCTCGTCGTTGATGTCGATGAACTGACGGAAGGGACTGACCTTCCCGGCCATCTCCGCCAGTTCGACGAATGTGTATCTGCCCTGATACTCACGCTGGATGCACTGCACAATCCACATTCCCATGATGTTCTTCAAAAAGCGGTATGTTCCGTAAGCCCCCCACTCATTTGTATAGTTTTCCTCGAAGGCCGCATTTCCCGTTTCCGGAACGTTGAGCTCTGCTCCAAGAAGCGACCATGTCCCGGATGAAAGAAATGCCCAGCTGTGACCCTTGCCCGGGGTGCCGGCAACTGCCGAGGCAGTATCATGAGTGGCAACCGTCACCACCATGGTTTCCGGAAGGCCGTATTCAAGGCGAAGATCTTCTCTGATCATCCCAAGTTCCGTTCCGGCCTCAACCAGGGGTGGAAACATTTCGGCCCTGACGCCTGCTTCATGAAGAAGTCCTTCATCAAACAGGCCGTGCCTGAGATTCATCATCTGAGTGGTGGAGGCATTGGTTACTTCGGTGACGGCATTTCCCGTCAGGACATATCCGATATAGTCGGGAATCATCATGATCATGCCTGTCTTTTTGAGAAGTTCCCTGTCCTCGCGGTAAAGCTGATACAATGTATTGAAGTTCTGGAACTGGATGCCGGTCTTTTTGTAGACTTCCCTCTTCGGAATTTTCGTTGTCAGCTCCTCTACGGCATCCTTTGTCCTCCCGTCACGATATGCAACGGGATCACACAGTTTTCTGCCGTCAGATCCGACCAGGACATAGTCAACTGCCCAGGTGTCAATTCCCAACGTGACTTTTTCAATGCCCATCTTCCTGACCTTCGCCAGTCCGTGACAGATTTCCTCAATCAAAAGGTCAATGTTCCAGCGGTCGTGTCCATCGACTTTTCTGAATCCGTTTTTAAAGCGATGGACCTCCTCAAGTGTCATTTTTCCACCTGAAATTTCCGCAAGCATCAAGCGTCCGCTCGAAGCCCCAATGTCAACGGCAATATAGTGATTACTCAAGCTCAACACCTTCATTTCCTTGTCATTAATTCTCTTACAAGTATATTGTATCCGGTTGCAGTCAGTGCTACAATGACACAAGAACATCATAAAAGTATCATATGTACAGTTGGAGGGCATTCAAATGAAAAGAGAAATCATACGGAAACTGTATGAACTGAACCCGGTTGAGAAAATCCAGCGTAAAACCGGACGTTTCATCGAGGACATGCCTGCCGGTGCCATCAGCATGCAGGAGGGAACCGGCCGGACACTGAACAACTACTTCTTCAGAAACAGGGAAATCTATCTGAGCAGACACAACCGCTTTGCTCCCTATCCGCTTCACAGACATACGTTTCTTGAAATCAACTACATGCTGCGGGGATCTGCTGACCAGACCGTCGACGGAAATCTCGTCCACCTTGACCAGGGGGACCTGATTCTGCTTGACGTGGGAACCTCGCACAGTATCTCGGCTCTTGGAGAAAACGACCTGCTTGTGAACATCCTGTTCAGAAACACCAACATAAGCCTCGATCTGCTCAAGGAACTGAAAGGACAGGGAAGCGTCCTGTTCAACTTTCTGCTGAAGGAGGAAAACGAGCGGAAAGGAGCCCGTGACTTTGTCGTCTTCCGCACCGACAACAACTTCAGGCTGCGTGAGATACTGGATGACATCATTGATGAATACTTCACCAGTCAGCAGTTTTCAGACCTCATGCTGAAATCCTACCTGAACATTCTCCTTGCACAACTGATCAGAAACTACAGCGTGCAGATTCCGGAAGACGGAGAAACAAACCGTCTCGTCGTCAACATGCTGTCTGACATCACAAATGAGTATGCGACCGTTTCGCTGAAGGAGCTTTCAGAACGCTACTGCTACAACAGAAACTATCTGAGCAACATTTTCAGAAGAGAAGTCGGCAGAACCTTTTCAGAGGTCCTGAACATGCAGAGGATAACAGAAGCACACAGGCTCCTTGTGACAACCGGACTTCCCGTTTCAAACATCATGGAGGAGGTCGGAATCGGAAACAAGTCCTTCTTCTACAAAAAATACGAGGAAATGTATAAGATCACTCCCGGCAAATCCAGGAAAAACAGAGAGTATGACTTCTTTGGATGAAAAAAATGCAGGAAACCCGCTTCATCGGATTCCCTGCATTTTTCATTTCAGGCTGCCATTCACTTTCTCATTACCTTTTTTACGGAAAGCAGGCTGTCGCCATATGCATGTATTCCTTCAATGTCCCCGGTGTTCAGAGCCGCCAGGGCCTCGTTTGACAAGTTGATTGCGGAAACTGCAAAGGATACGGACTGTGTTCCGGATGAGACCGTGAAGATCTTCCTGTCCTTTTCATTGACAAGCCTGAGTTCATCCGGCAGTTCGTCAAGATGCCCTTCCTTTTGGTCAATCTCCACATCGGCAACCATCTGCTTTCTGAAGACGTCGTATCCACCTTCTTCAGCCCTGCAGAAGGCAATCTCAGCATAATGTGCCGCATCTATGATGACGGCAAGGCCGAGGTACCCGTCACCCGGATCAGTTTCACCGGAAAGACCGACTTCAAACGTTTCCTGGTGCTCGGCCTGGCGGACGCCGGCAAATGCAGGGGTCCCGAGATCAGACAGTTTGACATTGCTTCCCCTGAGTCTGAGGCATCCTTCTTCGACCCTGAGATTTTCTCCCAGGCTGTCTCTCAGTGTCAGCCACTCATTTGAGATACTTCCATTTGAAAAGTCATCCAAAAGTCCGTCAAAGCGCTGCTTTCCCACAGCTTTTTCATGCTCGGGAAAACCGGTCAGATCGACTTCTGCAGTCGGCACACCGTTGTAGATCTCAGGCCAGTCCCCATCCCACCTTACAGGATAGAGAAGCGTTTCCCGACCGATGTTTGTAATCTGGGAAAATCCAACCTGAGCAGGCCTCGTGCCAAGGCACGTCATCCACCAGCAGCCGTTTTCGTCTTTGAAAAGATCGGCATGACCGATGTTTTGCAGCGGTTCTTCGGCACGGTCACGGTTCGTGAACAGGGGATTTACTCCCGGTTCGTCTTCATAGGGACCCCAGAGATTCCTGCTCCGGAAGACTGTGATCATGTGACCCTGTCCCGTGCCGCCCTCAGCGGCAAGAAGATAGTACCATCCCTTGTTTCTTACGATGTGGGGGCCTTCGACATCCCTTCCGCCTGTACCGTAGCAGATGATCTCCGGTCCGCGGAGAATGTCTCCCGTTTCCGGATTGATTTCAACCTGCTGCAGAGCCTTCAGCCCTTTGTCATTGACATACCCCGTAAACTGAAGATACATTCTGCCGTCTTCAAAGTAGATGTCGGGATCAATGCCCTTGACGTCAACTTCAATCCTGCCGTCTTCCCAGACGATTCCGTCTCCTTCAAGTCTGCCACGGATGATGAACGTCCTGAACTCGGCAAAATTCGTTGTCACCACATAGAAATGTCCATCATGATATCTGATGCAGACTGCAAAGATACCTTCATTTGACCTGGAACTGCGAAGGTCAGCCTGTGACGTCTCGGATGCAACACCCGGAAGGCTCTCCCAGTTGACCAGATCACTGCTTCTCGATACTGAAATCCCCGGATAGTACTCAAAGGTTGAGTTGACCATGTAATAGTATTCACCAACGCGGACAACACTTGGATCGGGATACATGCCGCGTCGGACCGGATTGACATATTTCATTTCCAGTACACCTCTTTATCAATTAGTTTTCTGAAGGAGCCGGACTGTCCTGAAGCAGGCTGCCGGATTCGACCTTCTTTTCAAATCCTGTGACAAGAAGTGCAACAACGACAATTGCTGAAAGAATTCCTGCAAAGACAAATGACGGCGCACCGGCAGGAACATGAACCCAGCTGATCAGCTTAGGCGCAATCGCAGAACTCAGCGAATTGATGAATGCAAATGTCGACATTACAATCGGCACCTGCTTTGGAGCACAGAGCATTGACAGCATGAACGTTGACGTTGACATTACGGTTACCATGGTTACGGCTGAAAAGACAGCGGCGATTGAAAGTGCGGCAACGTTGCTGAAGAAATAGGTGAGAACCAGCGTGATGATCAGGAACGTGAACCCGGCTGCAAGCGTTGCAGGCTTCGTGACCTTGCGGACGTATTTGAATCCGAGTCCGGCAAAGATGCCGCCGAATGTTCCGATTGCGTTGATCAGACCGGTTGTGGCAGTACCTCCCATGTGCTTTGCGGAAACGACAATTGACAGGTTGGCCATGTATGCAGTGTATGCAACACCCAGGATGAACACTGCCAGGTATACCCAGTAGACATAGGGGTTGAGGCCCTTGAAGATCTTCCATGTTGATTCCTTTTCGCCCTTTCCATTACCTTCATTCAAGGATTCCCTGATGACTTCATCCTTTGGCAGGCAGAACAGGACAAGCAGGAACACAACGATACCGAATGCAAAGACCCAGTACAGATGACGCCAGTTAGATCCGCCGAGGAATCCGCCGACACCTGTCAGAACCATTGATCCAAGTGAGGTCATGCCTGTGTTGAACCCCATCATGGACGAGCGTTCCTCGCCTTCGAAATACTGTGTGAGAATCATCGGATTGAGCGTTGAAATGAATCCGACACCCATGCCTAAAATGACCGAGCATGCCAGAAGCCCGATGACGGAACTGTTCCAGAATGCAGGAATCAGGCCGCCGATTGTAACAAGTGCAACACCGAGAAGGACAAGGTTCTTCTTTGAAATTCTCATGGCCATCTGCCCGGCAACAAGTGTGATGATGAGCGATCCCACTCCGGGAAGCGTCGACAGCATCTGGATCGTTGAAATCGGCGTGTCCGGGAAGGACTTCGAGATGGCTGCAATTGCAGAACCGGCAACGGAGCCGGACATGGCCAGCGTTGCCATACTTACAACGCCTATTCTTGTTTTCATTTTATTCATGACATTCATCCTTTCATAACTTTCATGCTTTGTCTCATTTACATGTTTCATTATATTTTTCAGGAAGCGTTTTCTCCATATTCAAATTCTACCAGTTTAGTGTTCATTTCACAGATGTGCTTTTTCAACATGAATCTCATATGGTGAATTCTTCGTCTTCTTGACCACGACAAGCGCTCTGCCGCAAAATAAACTGACTTCATCAAGGGAACGTTTTGATGTATCGGAAGGGTTGCCATTTCCAAGTCCCATGACTTCTGCACCGTCAACCTTAACGGAAATGCGGCTGTCATCCGTCGGAACGACGGTGCCGTTTTCATCAACTGATTCAATCATCACAAGATCGGTCGTCCTGCCCGCAAAGACTCTTCTCAGGACAACATCTGCCCCGCTTCCGGCAGTATCACGCACGTCAGAAGCTGTCACCCCGCCTTTTTCATCATATGCTTTGACTTCAATTTCTCCGGGAGCATATTCAACGTTCCATTCAGCGCTGCAGTCAACAAGTTCCTTTTTCCCGC
>NZ_DAIUCE010000100.1:0-6161 GCF_036846325.1 Ligilactobacillus sp.
TATCATATTGATTGTGATTTTGTTTGTAACTGAATTTTTTTTCGCACTCTTTTCCATTACCGCTGCCAGAGATTCTGAATGGGCCGCCTTGGAACGCAATGCAGAAAACATAAAGATGTATTGCGAACGCAATAAAGATCATGCGACATTCGGCGGCATATCACAGCAAGGTCGCAACATCACTTGGGAACTGGCATCTATAGACGAGTTGAAATTAACATCAGACAATCTTGACGAACTTCAACGATCCAAACGTCTAAAATTCATCAATGATCACACATATGAGTTATTTATCAGCCTCAAAGGATCAAGAAAATACCTGCATGTCAGTGAGCAAAACTATCATGCCAGTCAGACAATGCATCACATCAATGTCATTCTCACTGTCTTTAATCTTGTTCTGACATTCAGCTTAATTATTCATCACCTGATGAAAATCAAGAAGAAACCGGATTGATTCTTCTCGTCCCTGCACAGGCATAAGCGACAACTTGTTTCCAGACCAAGTAAAAAAAGGTTGGATTGCTCAAATATTTTGCAATCCAACCTTTTTATGATTATCTTCCTAACAGATGTACGTAGTTGTCTTTCTCTCCCAAAAATGTGTCTTGTGAAAGATCTTTGTAAAAAGCGGCCTTCGTCGTCGTATAATACGGCCAATACCAAATGAACCCGATTCCGAACGGGATTATGCAAGCTACAATGAACCAGCCCGCAAAACTGAGCTGAAGCACGAAATAGTCAAGCTTGTGCCCTTTCATCAGCGAACGACTGAGCGTAATATAGTCAAGAAAATTCAGATCCTCATCATGTCCGCTGTCCGTTATGTCCTTATAAATATAGTAAGTTTGCGAATATGAATAGGACTTGACAATTCCCGGAATGATAAGGCACAGAGTCCATAACACTTTGAAAATCGTCGTCAAAATGACCAAGATAATCGTCCCGACAAAATATTTCTTGCAAAAAACGGCAAAAATACCGCTGGCGGTATTGAAGTCGGCTTTTTTTGTTCTCAGCCAGTCAATCGTCGTAAACATTACGCCAACCGTCAGCAACGTCCCGATAATTGAAGTAACGGAGCTTCCGACATTCGCACCGGAGCTTCCTGCAGATACGTCATTGTCTGTTGACCCAATCGCCTCAGCAACATGTCTTGCAGAATCCGAATCAACAAACGATGCAATCAAAAAGACGCACAATCCGACCAACGACATGCAAATGATCGATCCGGCAATCGGAACGATATTAAGCAGGATTGCCTTTCCCCAGTGACCCTTGAGCAGTTCTTTCGATTCTACTTTTAGCTCGCTTCTGGTTTTCATTAAAATTCCCCCTTCTCCATAGACATTATAATACTCCAATTAAACATAAATTTCAATCTGTCAACCACTATCGGCTAAAGTCGATGGCTTCCTAATGAGTGCCTGAACCACAATTTGCATAGATACGGACTGTTTAACCGAAAAGCCGTAGTTGTCTGGGCAGTGACTGTCTGATTACCAATACCTTTTACATTCCCAGGTTGTCATAGGAATGGGTCTGGACTTTGGGCCATGCTTTTTGTTCTTTTGGGAGTCCTTTTCCAGGATATTCAGTGTCGCATTGCGGACAAGTCCATTCGCAATCTGCCAGTGTCAGACTTTCAGACCCATGACTGTCCATTACAAAACTGCAGTCATGACAAGTCCGGGTTGTATTTTCAGGATTGACCGTGATAAACTGACAATCATAGAGATCTGCCTTGTAAGCCAGCATAGCTTTTACGATGAAACTTCGGTACACCGGTGCCATGTACCTTGTGAAAGGCTTCTCAAACCTTGCAGTGGCTTTGGATTGCATTAGCTTTCGCAAGGCTGTCAATACGCTTATCTTCTAAAAACTGGAAATGATTCGACATTTGCCTGGCATTCTGGCGAAGCTTCAGCTGCTTAATGCAATCCTGTACCGTATCAACTTGCAGCTTAACTCGGCTTAATTGCCGAAGTTCCTTGCCAATTACAACCATTCCATGACTAAAGTCACGGGATTTCCGGCTAAGCATAATTGAACAGCTTTTGAACTGTTTTTGGCGTACCTGTCACAAATAATCTGATATCATCCTCCAATGTTATATAAGGATCCACATCCATAGAAAGCTGACCTTTCTTGCGATAGCCAACAACATTCATCTTGTATTTTCTCCTGATGTTCAAGTCAGACAGCGTCTTATGCAGCCAGGCTTTCGGAACGTCAATTTCAAAAATCGAATTCTCGTCGTCAAGTTTGATGTAGTCAAAGATATGATCAGAAATATATCTGATTGCGGACCATTCGGCAAGCTCTTTTTCCGGATAAACGACTTCATCTGCACCGTTTCGCAGCAAAAACTTGGCATGTATCCCGCGTGCGGCCCTTGCAACGACCTTCTTTGCACCCAGTTCCCTTAATAAAAGCGTCGTTTCAAGCGAACTCTGAAAATCATCACCGATTGCGACAACGCACAGATCATAATCATTTACACCAAGTGTTTTCATGAATTCCGGACTTGTCGTATCTCCAATCAACCCCCGCGTAGCGTAAGGAAGCGCCACTCTGACCCTTTCTTCATCACCGTCAACGATCATTACCTGATGACCGAGCTGATTCAGCTTTTGTGCCATATGTCTCCCAAAACGACCTGCTCCAACGATTAAAACTGATTTCAAGTAAAAATTCCTCCTGTCCTTATCCGACTTGTACTTTTTCCTCAGGCTTGAGCGGATCCACCACATGCCTTCTTGCAATCGTTGCAAAAACGAGCGTCATTCCGCCGACTCTTCCCATAAACATCAAAACAATCAAGATCAACTGCGAAAGTACACTCAAATGCGGCGTGATTCCCAGCGTCAGTCCAACGGTTGCCACTGCAGAGGCAGTCTCAAACATGCATTTCAAAAAAGGAAGTCCTTCAATTGCGCTGATTGCCATTGCGCTGAAGATGCATGTTCCGAAATACAAGCTGAAAACAGCTGCTGCATCAAAAATGACCCCTGTTCCGATTCTTCTGCCAAATGCAGTTGCATCTTTTTTGCGATGCAAAACCGAATGTGCCGAAATCGCCAAGACAGCCACTGTCGTAAGTTTCATTCCGCCGGCAGTGGATCCTGTGGCTCCGCCAATCAACATCAGCAGGATATTCATCACGATTCCGTCATCACTCAATTCAGACAGATCAACCGTATTAAAGCCGGCAGTTCTCGGACTGACGGTCGTAAAAAGTGCGGCCAGAATTCGTTCTTTTAACGGATAGTGCCCAAACTCCGCAAAGAAGAAATATAAAAACGGAACGATAATCAGGATGGCAGTCGTCGCCAAAACAAGCTTTGACTGCAAACAGTACCGTGAAAAATGCAGCTTGTTCTGGCGAACGTCTTCCCACGTACGAAAACCCAGTCCGCCAATCAAAATCAAACTCATAATTACAAGATTGACCGGCAAATTACCGATGTAGCCCGTCAATGACGCATAAGGATGGGTTCTTCCCAAGAGATCAAAACCGGCATTGCAAAATGCAGAGATTGAATGAAAGACCGCATAAAAAATGCCGCGAATTCCGCCAAATTGATGCCAAAATACCGGCAGCATCAGCAGAGCTCCTAAAATCTCGCAACAAACAACAGTTTTAATGATAAAAGAAGTAAACTTGACGATTCCGCCAACATAAAAAGCAGAAATCGACTCCTGCATCACTGTTCGCTGCATCAAACCGATTTTCTTCCGGCCCAGCAGCGAAAATGCCATTGCAACCGTCACAATGCCAAGTCCTCCGATTTGTATCAGACATAAAATAACGCACTTTCCGAACAAACTCCAATACGTTGCCGTATTCTTAACGACCAACCCTGTAACGCATGCTGCCGATGTTGACGTAAACAGGGCATCCTTGAAGGACGTTGCGTCTCCGTTTGCCTGTGAAACCGGCAGCATCAGCAACAGCGTACCTGAAAGTATCAGACCTAAAAAACCAAGAATAATTATCTGAAAAGACGTTAACCTGACTTTTTTCAAAAAATCACCCCGACATTCATCAAAGTTCATTCTACCACAAAAAGCCCAACTATTTAACAAATAGCCGGACTGCATGCGCATCAGTTGTTCTGTCCAAGAATTTCAGGCATCTTTTCCAACGCTTTAAACACTTCCCAATATTCAGCATCGCTGATTGTCAATGCCAGTTCTTCTTTAAAATTTTCTGGAAGATTTCCGTAATTTGACCTTGAAAAACGCGGTATCAAATATCTTTCAATCAAATCAATTCCCAGTTGCAGAATGTTCCCCATGAATTCTTTATCCTCAAGCATTTTTTCGCATTCCTTCAATTCGTCTGAAGCAGCTTCGCTTGGATATTCGCGCATCAAAAGGGCTTTTCCGGAAATGCTGGCTTTTGAGACCTTGACCGCATACGCAAACGCCCTGCTCATGTCAACCGTCCATGCGTAATGATTATATGCGATGATGTATTCAAGAGCGACATTGACCGCAGCTTTTTTGCAGAAATCCAAAAGCTTGAAGTCGTCTCCGGTTCTTAATTTTTGATACCTGAAGGCTCTAAGCATCGCTTCAACGCAATAATCGTCAAATGCAAGCTTAAATCTGTTCCTTGCTTCATATGCCTGGGCACGTAAACGGTATGCTTCGATAAAAGCGTGTTTTTTCAGCAAACGGGTGGCATATTTTACGGCATCATCGTAACGGGAATAAGCAATCGCATCAAATTCGCCTTCAACTTTCTTAAGCAATGCGTATTCTTCTGTTGTCGGTTCGTCCATCAGGGTTCTTTCAGAGCTCTCGATGAAAAATGCAGCTTTCTGCTTGATTCCCGTTTCAGTTGCATATAAATCGTAGCGCTCTGCAATTTCATTCAATGCGTTGATCTTGCGATGAAATTCTTCCAAGGGGATTTTGCTGAAAATTTCGCGCATAAACCTCAATTTCATCTGATTTTCATGTCCGTCATTTATCATTCCGAGCAAATCATAGACCCGACCCGAGCCAAGCCTTATCGCCTCGGCCCGAAAATTCTCGCTTCTGAAACGTGCCAGACTGACTGCACATATTTTCCTATCCAGATCCTTGTCAAACTGACTTTTGACAAACAGATCGAAATCAGCCCTGGTTTCGCTGGTCATATACTTTTTAGCCGCTGAAACATGATTGATGTCATCCAGCATCACCAAATAACCCAGCGAGGCCAAAAAATCATCCAACTGCCTTAAAATCTTATTTTGTTTTCGGTTAAGTTCCCCTTGACACTCTTCACTGACGGAAAATGCCAGATACATTAAATGGACGCTTGCTTCTCTGGTATCCCCTTGTCTAAGATTCAGCTTGTACAACAAAAAAATCAATTCGCTGTCAATCACTTTAAAATTCTCAAACGTTTCCCTTGCCAGTTTCAGCGCTTCCTTGTACCTTCCCGCCTCCGTCAACATGGAAACTATTTGAAGTGATTGTTTATATTCGAGGTCCAACATGCTGATTCACCTGCTTCTTTTAGTCGCAATATATTATTTTATTTAAGTTTAAAATAAAAATAGGCTTTTTTTGCATTCATAGAATAGAAAAATATGTGAACTTTGCATAGCTAACTTATACTATGAGTCAGGCATCCTTGCCGAAAAGCACCGATAATCCTGCTGTTTGACGAATGAAACACTTCTTTTGCATGTGGATGAAAACCGCTCTTTTTGCCAAATGCAGTGCCGAACATCGCCTGCCTGATCAGTGCATCAAGGGAGAATTACGGACAAATCGGCATTTTTTAAGATTTGTCCGTAAATGCCAGCTCCAGACTCCTTCCAGTCACTTTGTCCTCGCATCACGGCAACCGCACCTCAAAAACAGACCAAAATCACAGAAAATTGAAAAGACAGTCTACTCTGTCTTCCCGACTCAGAAATCCGCCTCAGACTTGATATACAGGAAAACATGCCAGGCGCCTGTCATACCACAGAATCACATGGATTGAATCAAATGTACTCTGTCCGGAATTTCAAACATATAAAAAAGAAGCCGGGATTTTTCCCAGCCTCTTTCTTGATTATCGTGAAAGCCTCAGTCTGCCTTCACAAAATCATTTTCCCTTTTCCATCAATCGCTGATGATCCTAGTTTCTTCTTCTGCGTCTCAATTCTTCCGCG
>NZ_DAIUCE010000101.1:0-6114 GCF_036846325.1 Ligilactobacillus sp.
GCAGACGGCGCAAGCATATGCACAGTTCAGATCTAAACAGACAATGCTTGAAAAACGACTTTTTTTGATGAACGTTTTCAATACGAATCGGACGTTATTTTTTAAAATGATGGAGGAGCACCTTGTCGAATTCATGCCGATTGTGTATGATCCGGTCATTGCTGAATCAATCGAACGGTATGACGAATTATTCTTAAAACCCCAGGATGCGGCTTTCATTTCGATTGATGATCAGGAAAATATTGAAACGGTACTTGAAAATGCCGCCCAGGGACGAGACATCCGCTTAGTCGTCGCAACGGATGCCGAAGGAATTCTCGGCATGGGCGACTGGGGTGTCAATGGCGTTGACATCGCAATCGGGAAGCTTATGGTCTATACTGCGGCAGCCGGAATCGACCCCGCATGCGTTTTGCCGGTTTCGCTTGATGCCGGCACCAACAACGAAAAGCTTTTAAACGATCCGCTTTATCTTGGAAACAGACATGAACGCGTCTATGGCAGAAAATATCATGCCATGATTGATCGATTCGTGCAAGGCGTCGAAAAGCTTTTCCCTGACAGCCTGCTTCATTTTGAAGACTTCGGTCGCTCCAACGCTGCCGTAATCCTGGAAAAGTACCAGGATAAGATTTTGACGTTTAATGATGACATTCAGGGGACCGGCATTATTTCGCTTGCCGGAGTGCTCGGAGCAATGAAAATCTCCCAGCAGCGAATCACTGATCAGACGTTTTTGACTTTTGGTGCCGGAACGGCCGGAACCGGCATCGCCAAAATGCTTTGCGATGAACTTGTCAGAAACGGGTTGAGCGAAGAAGAAGCCAGGAAACGATTTTATCTGGTCGATAAACAGGGTCTGCTGTTTAAGGATACTGAAGGACTGACGCCAGGGCAGAGGATGTTTGCCCGTGATCGCTCTGAATTTACCGAAAGCCAAAAGCTGATTGACCTCGAAAACGTTGTCAAAACGATTCATCCGACCGTCATGATTGGAACATCGACCAAGCCCGGCGCCTTTACCGAAACAATTGTTAGACAAATGGCTGCCCATACTGAACGTCCGGTCATTTTCCCGCTGTCAAATCCGACCAGGCTTGCCGAAGCCAAAGCCGAAGACCTTCTCAAATGGACGAACGGCAGGGCCCTTGTTGCAACGGGCATCCCTGTTGAAGATATTGAGTATGACGGTGTATCATATGGCATCGGCCAGGCTAACAACGCATTGGTATATCCAGGCGTCGGGTTTGGCGCAATCGCCGTTAAATCCAGGATCTTGACCGAAAAAATGCTTGCAAACGCGGCTCATGCACTTGCAGACATCGTTGATGACAGTCAGGAAGGAGCTGCCGTTTTGCCTCCTGTTTCCAAGCTGCCTGAATTTTCGCAGAAGATTGCTGAAGTCGTTGCTCAAACGGCAATTGACGACGGCCTGACACGGACGAAGCTTGATGCCAAAAAAGCCGTTTTGAAAATGAAATGGATTCCTGAATACTAGTCCGAGGAGGAAAAATGATGAACGTATTTTTAACATCGGTTTCCAGCGTTCTGGTAATCGTCTTAATCATGGCGCTTGGTTATGTTCTGCGCAAAACGGGATGGTTTGCTGACGATTTTGGAGCAAACGTTGCGGCTTTGATTACGAAAATCGCACTTCCGGCTTCAATTTTTATGGGAGTTATGAATCATCTTACGAAAGAAAAGTTATTTTCGCTCGGAACGGGACTGATTTTCCCTGCCGTCTCAGTCGTTATCGGCTACTTGATTGCATTTCTTGCCGTCAAGATTTTTAAAATCAGACCGGGCCGAAGAGGGGTTTTTATGAATGCCGTCGTCAATGCGAATACGATTTTTATCGGAATGCCGCTTAATAATGCCCTGTTTGGAGAAAAGGCCATGAGCTTTTTTCTCGTCTATTACATTATCAATACCGTGTCGACGTGGGCCTTCGGAGTTTTCCTGATACAAAACGACGATCCGACGGAAGCTTCTTCGAAAGCCGGAATAAAAGTTAACTGGAAGAAACTTTTGCCAATGCCGCTTGTCGGATTCGTTGTTGCAATCATCTGGCTTTTGACGGACGTTCCGGTTCCAGGATTCATGAATCAGACTCTTTCTTATGTCGGCAGTCTGGTTACTCCGCTTTCGTTGATATATATCGGAATCGTTCTTTGCGATGCGGGACTTGGCAACGTCAAATTTGAGCATGATTCAGTTTTAGCACTGATCGGACGGTTCATACTGTCGCCGCTGATTTTAATCTTGCTCATCAAAACAGGGGATAGTCATGGCTTTATTCTGCCGGCTTTGATGAACAAAACGCTTATCGTTCAGTCTGCAACGCCAATGCTTGCAGTATTGCCGATTCTTGCCAAAGAAGCGCACGGTGATGTTGAATATGCGACAAACATCGTTGTTTTGAGTACATTGTCGTTTGTCGCAGTCGTTCCGATTCTGATGACTATCTTACAATTCATTTGACTTTAGAGATTTTTTGTTCATACTTCAACACACCGCCGTCTGACGGTCTGTTTTTTTGTTGAAAAAAACATTGTGATAGTTATATAATTGTATATACAAAATAGAGAAGGGGGGATGGATTATTTGCGAACATATGAATTTGGGGATCGACGCAAGCCGGTTATCCTGCTTCTTCCGGGAACATGCTGCCATTGGAAGAATAACTTTTTTAATGTGATACCTTACCTTAAAAGGTATTTTTACGTTGTCTGCATCTCGTATGACGGATTTGATGAAAATGAAGCATCGACTTTTCCGACGATGCTCGAAGAGACGGAAAGAATCGAGTCATATGTAAAAAAGAGATTTCAGGGACACGTCTGCTGCGTCTATGGATGTTCTTTAGGGGGGTCGTTTGTCGGGCTGCTGGCGCAAAGGCATCAAATCAGTTTTGATCACGGCATTCTGGGAAGTTCAGATCTTGATCAGGAGAGTCCTTTGCATGCAAAAGTTTCGTGCAGGATTGCGACGTTGTTCTTATATTCGGCCCTGCAAGGGAAATTCGATATGACGGCACGTCTGCTAAAAAAAGCAACCAAAAGCGACTACCTGGAAAAAATGCTTTCTTCTTTTGGAATCGACGGTGACAGAAAGGATTTCATCAGCAGGAAAAGCATCTATAATCAGGCGTATTCAGACTTGATAACTCCATTGGAAGAACAAATCGAACAAAGCGGACTGACCATTCATTGTTTTTATGCGCAGAAAATGGGCAGAAAATACCTTGAACGATACAAGAGACATTTCAAGAATCCGGACATCAGGAAACATTGCCTGAAGCATGAGGAGCTTCTTGCCTGCTATCCGAAATTATGGTCGGAAGAAGTGGCAAGGTGCTGCGGATTTTGATTTGTTCAAGAATATTTGGTCAGAAGTGCTTTTGACTTTGGTCAAAATCGTCTATACTGGAATTAAACACACTGATCAAGGAGGGCCATTTTCTTATGGCAAGTCAAGTATGTATCGAAAAATAGCATTAATCTCTGATATTCACGGAAACATGACTGCGTTTCAAGCAGTTTGTGACGATCTGAAAAAACAAAAAACTGATGAAGTCTGGTTTTTGGGCGACATGTTCTCACCGGGTCCGGGAGCTCTTGAGCAATGGAAGCTTTTCAAGTCGCTGGAACCTTCAGTCTGCGTTCGCGGCAACTGGGACGATCTGCTGGTCAACGGCTACAAGGGAAGGCTTTCTCTTGAAAAACCGAGTCGCGTTTTCTTTTCACGTCTGGCTGAATTTATCGGGATGCAGCTTGGTTCGGCAATCATCGATGAAATCGAGCATTGGCCTTTGCATCAGCTCGTTGACGTCAATAAGCTCAGTTTCAGCTGCGCTCATAATCTGCCGTTCCATAATTTCGGTCAAAAGCTTTACCCGACTTCTTCGCAGACGACGTTTGATGAAGTGCTTAAGGATACCAGGGCCGACGTTGCACTTTATGCTCACGTTCACCACCCGATTATGCGTTATACGACTGCAGAGCAATTAGTCATCAACCCAGGATCGGTCGGAGAGCCTTTCTGCGATTGGCCCGGACTTCACTATGACTTGAGAGCGGAATACTGTATTTTAGAGTGCGACGAGCAGGGGATGCCGCAAGTTTCATTCAGGAAGATTTCCTACGACCGTCAGCAGGAGATCAAGCGTGCCGAAAAAGCGGGGCTTCCGTACCTTGATTTATACTCCGACCAGCTTTATTCCGGGATAGTTCATACCCATGACCATGAACTATTGAAGAAAATCAACGAAGAACGCGGTTATTTGAAAGATGTTCTTAAATATATTGAAAAATTGAAGTGAAGTTTTGATATTTTCAAAAAAAATTAGGCCTTTTGGTGAATTTTGCAAAAAGGCCTTTTTTTAGTGTTATGATTTAGACATGAAGAAGGAAGGGAGATTAAAGATGACTGTCGAAAACACTCAAGCCGTTGATCAATCTGCATATTTGCAGGTCTTGAATCAGGCAAATGCAGGCACTCAGGCAACGCAGGCGCAACAGTTTTCAAATACTCTGAAGAATATTCAAGTTAAGTATGGCGACACCGTTTCGGAGCTTGCTGAACAATACGGGACGACGACTGATGCAATCGTTCAGGCCAACAATCTTCGCAATCCGAACTTCATTTTAGCTGGGCAGAATCTCGTCATTCCTGCCCGGGGCCAGTCAGTTCAAGCTGCTTCACAGGCTCAGACCGTCGAGTCAGCGTCTGCTTCGTCTGGAGCAGGCACGTATGTTCAATCAACAGGTAGTTCATCGTCATCTGAGTCGAATGTTTCTGCAGCCGGAACTGGTGAGAGTTCTGCTGAAGCTTCCGCACGTGCATGGATCGTTCAAAGAGAGTCTGGCGGTGATTACAATGCACGTAACGGTAAGTACATAGGCAAGTATCAATTGGACAAAAGTTACCTTAACGGTGACTATTCGCCGGCAAACCAAGAGAAAACCGCTGAAAGATACGTCAAGCAGCGGTATGGCTCCTGGGTGAATGCTCAGAAGCACTGGCAAACGCATAATTGGTATTGATACGGCAAATTCTTAAACATTTCTCTGCTCATACGGGACCGTTGACGTTGTGAATCGTCAGCGGTCTTTTTGTGATAGAATAGAATGGTATTTGTTCATAATAAGCAAAAGGGTGGTTGCAATGAAAGACAGAAGCGAAAGCGTTGAATTGACAAATATGTGCATGATTCAGAACGGAACAAGAATTCTGGTTGAAGACCGCAAAAGCAGAACATGGGCCGGTGTGACGTTTCCCGGAGGACATATCGAACCCGGCGAATCGTTTAATCATGCGATGGTTCGGGAAATTTTCGAAGAAACAGGTCTCAAGGTCAAGCACCCGTTGTTGTGCGGAATCAAACAGTTTCCAAGGAAGGACAATAAACGCTATATTGTTTTGCTGTACAGGGCAGATGACTTTGAAGGGCAAATCAAAAGCTCAAAAGAAGGGGAGATCTTCTGGATTGAACGAAAGGATCTCGGAAATTATTCATTGCCGGAAAACTTTGCTGAAATGATGCAGGTTTTTGAAGATAATCATTTGTCCGAAATCGATTATCATCCCGTGGATTCCGATTATTCCGGCGAATGGATTACTGAAATTTATTAATTGTCAAAAACGTCAGTTCGTAGAAAAGACAATGAAAATAAAAAGATGATCACGACGATCATCTTTTTTTGATATTTAAAAAAAGCATTGGAACAAGGTATAGGCTCCTGCCACAAGGCATGCCAGACCACCGACAATGGTGACGGCTTTAACTTCACCGGGAGTATCTTCCCAGGAATCACGATGATCTTTTCCGGATAGAATTTCAGTATGCTTGAGGACAAGCATCAAAAAGCCGGCAACCAGCAAGGCAATTGCCAAAATGCAATATCCAGCCTTTGTAATTATGGCAATATGAAACGATGATCCGATTGAGGCAGCCAGAACGCTGCCGATGACCGTTAAAGCAAATATGATTCGTTGATTCATCTAAAAACCTCCAATATGACCGCAATACTAATATTACAGTGTTTTAAGCCAAGATTCAAGAAAGTTCGCTGAAAACCCAGGATGAACGCCGGCGTGTTTTTGAATCGTTTC
>NZ_DAIUCE010000102.1:0-1423 GCF_036846325.1 Ligilactobacillus sp.
GAACAAAAAAGCCTTCGCGAGACATACTTGTCTATTTTCCGCGAAGGATTCAGAAATCGAATTGAAATGCTTCAAGTTTATGACAAAAACGGTAAGGAAGTCACGCCCGAGAAGGTCAAGAACATTCAAAGGGAACGCGGATTGCGTGATGACTAGCAGACAAGGTCAAGTTTCTTAAGGTTTCACTTTATTTTTTATTTAATATTGTGTAAAATTATTTGTTGAGACTTAGTTTTAATCAGAAGGGGGCGTTAGTATGTCGACACCGGTCTTAGTGCTGATCATCGTATTAGTGGGCTTGGCTTGCTTTGCAGGTGGTTTTTTTGCAGCTCGCAAGTATATGGAAGATTATTTGAAGAAGAATCCTCCTATCAATGAGCAAATGTTAAGGACGATGATGGTCCAGATGGGCCAAAAGCCTTCCGAAAAGAAACTTCACCAAATGATGACAGCAATGAAAGCAAACATGGATAAGAAATAATCATATGTTTAAATCATGCTGAAATCAAGCCAGGGATGCGATTTCTGCGTGCCTGGCTTTTTTGTGTATTTTTAGAAAAGGGGTGCTTATTTTGGGTATTTTCAAACGTTTGGGCTGGTTTTTCAAAGAACAGAAAAAACGTTACATTATCGGCGTTTTAGCTCTGTTCGTAACGGCAATCATGACAATCGTTCCTCCTAAGGTGATCGGAAGCATCGTTGATGCCATTTCGCAGAAGAACTTGAAACCAGACTACCTGGTTCTAATGCTTCTGATTTTCCTTTTCAGTTCCGTTATGCGGTATCTGATGCGTTATGTCTGGAGAAAATACATATTCGGTACGTCATTTATTTTAGAAAGGCAGATTAGAAGTCGACTTTTTCAACATTTCATGAAGATGGATCAGACTTTTTATGCCAACCATCGCGTCGGTGATTTGATGGCGCATGCGACCAATGACGTTGATGCTGTCCGAGAGGTTGCGGGCTCTGGAATCCTGACTTTGGCTGATTCGCTGATGACGGGCTGCTCGACCCTGATTGCAATGTGCATCTTCGTTGACTGGCGTCTGACTATTCTAGCAATCATTCCCCTGCCTTTTTTAGCTTTGGAAGCAACGTATCTTGGTAAAAAGATTCATGATGCCTTCGGTGATGCCCAGGCTGCATTTTCAGATCTGAACAATAAGACGCAGGAAAGCATTACCGGCGTCAAGGTTATTAAAACGCTCGGGCAGGAAAAACAGGACATCGAAGATTTTGAACGCCACGTCGACAAGACGATTGCTGCCGACAGGAAGTCAATCCTGATTGATTCCCTGTTCGATCCGGCAACGACGATTATTCTGGGTTTTTCATATATTATGACGATTGTTTACGGAGGCAGTTCGGTTTTGAACGGAACGATTTCAATCGGGCAGCTCGTATCCTTTGTTTCCTATTT
>NZ_DAIUCE010000102.1:1433-6071 GCF_036846325.1 Ligilactobacillus sp.
CTGGCCGATGTTTGCCATCGGACGCCTGTTCAACATTCTTGAACGCGGCACAGCCAGCTACGACCGGATCATGCTGCTTCTTGGAGAAAAGAATCACTGGGTTCAGCCAAAGCTTGATGAACATGCCAATGTTGAAGGCGAGCTTGCATTTGACATTAAGGAATTCAAGTATCCTGATCAAGAGGACCGCGGCGTCAACTTGCAAAATGTCAGATTTGAGGTAAGACCGGGCAAAGTGCTTGGAATCGTTGGCCGGACCGGCGCCGGAAAATCCACGATTCTGCGTCTGCTGATGCGCGAGTTTGATGACTATGACGGCAGGATCACGTTTGGCAGTCATGATATTCGCGATTATCAAATGCAGGATTTTCTGACGCAAATCGGTTATGTTCCTCAGACGAGCTTTCTGTTTTCAACGAGCATTCGTGAAAACATTCGGTTTGCCAAGCCTTTGGCTGACCAGGAAGAAGTTGAGAAGGCTGCCTATGCTGCCGATCTTGATGAAGACATCGTTCAGATGCAGGAAGGTTATGATACTGAAGTCGGGGAAATGGGCGTCTCTCTTTCAGGGGGGCAGAAACAACGCCTGGCCATTGCCAGAGCGCTGATGGTTTCACCGGAACTGCTGATTCTGGACGATTCGCTTTCTGCTGTCGATGCAAAAACGGAAAAGCACATTCTTGAACGAATCAGGAAGAATCGTGCGGACCGCACGACAATCATGGTTGCCAGCCGTCTGAGCTCGGTTATGGGAGCCGATGAAATCATCGTGATTGACCACGGGACGGTCGTTGAACGCGGAACGCATGAACAGCTTGCCCAAAATGGCGGCTGGTATCAAAAGACGTTTGAGATGCAGCGGCTTGAGCAGAATATTGGAAAGGGGGATGAGGAGTAATGAAACATGAATCAGTCTGGGCAAGATCATTTACCAGAAAAGAGCAGAAAACGATTATTAAACGCCTGATTCCGTATGCAATGGAATTCAAGGGACAGTTCATTACGGCAATCGTGTTTGCACTTATCCTGAGTCTGATCAATATTGCACTGCCCCGTGCATTGCAATACTATCTTGATCATTACCTGACGAATTCGAATACGACGATGAACATGATCTGGGCATTTGCCGGACTGTATTTTTTAGGAACAGTCATTAAAGCGGCAACTCAGTTCATACAACAGTTTGCCTTCGGAATGGGTGCCGAGCGAACGCTTGAAAAAATTCGCGTTGAGCTTTTTAAGAAGCTTCATACGTTGGGACTCAAATATTTTGACAACGTGCCTGCAGGTTCCATCGTTTCAAGAGTTACGAACGATACGAAGACGTTATTTGACTTCTGGACGCTTTTCCTGACGATCTTTGTCGCAAGTTTTTCAGTTATTTCAGCATTTTTTGCAATGGCAAGCGTGAGCGTTTCGTTAGCCTGCCTGACTTTGATTTTTCTGCCGGTGATTTTTGCGACGACTTATCTTTATGAAAAATTAAGTTCCAGAATTTACCGGCGCCTGCGCGAATATCTCAGTCGGATCAACACGAAACTGAACGAATCTCTGATGGGAATCAGCATTATTCAGCAATTCAGGCAGCAGGAACGGATCACGCATGAATTTGAAGATGAAAACGAAGCATATATGCAGATGCGCTTCAGGATGATCAAGATCAACTCATTGCTGCTCTTCCCGATTGTCACGTTATTGTTCAATTTGGCTGAGTTGGTAACCTTGACATACTTCGGCGTGCAGGGACTGGATAATTTCGTCAAAGCAGGCGTAATCTATGCTTTTCTGTCATATGTGCAGAATTTCTTCAATCCGATGACGAACGTGATGGACTACATGTCCGTTTTTCAGGATGGAATCGTTGCCGGAAGCCGCATTTTGAAAATCATGGATGAAAAGACATACGCTCCTAAGCAAAATGAAGATTCTGATGCTGAAATCACTGCCGGACGAATCGAGTTCAAGGATGTTTCCTTTGGCTACGATGAAGACAATCCGGTTTTGAAGAACATTGACTTTACCGTTGAACCGGGGCAGACCGTTGCTTTGGTCGGGCATACCGGCAGCGGCAAGAGTTCAATCATCAATGTCTTAATGCGCTTTTATGAGTTTTCGAGTGGTCAGATTCTGATTGACGGACATGACATCAGAGACTATTCGACAGCCGAACTGAGGAGCAAGCTGGGACTTGTCCTGCAGGAGCCGTTCATGTTCTACGGTGACATCAAGACGAATATCAGGATGTATGACGAATCGATTACTGATGAACAGGTCAGGAAAGCGGCTGAATTCGTCAATGCTTCGTCATTTATCGAAAAACTTCCGCAAAAATATGATTCAAAGGTTTTTGAACGCGGCGGAGCCTTTTCGGCCGGTCAGAGGCAGCTTCTTTCGTTTGCCCGGACAATCGTCAGGGATCCTAAGATCTTGATTCTCGATGAAGCAACGGCAAATATCGATACTCAGACCGAAATGATGATTCAGCATGGAATGAATCAGATGCGCAAGGGCAGAACGACGATTGCAATTGCCCACCGTCTGTCAACAATCAAGGACGCTGACCTGATTCTCGTTCTTGACAAGGGCAACATCGTTGAACGCGGCAATCACGAAAGCCTGCTTGCCTTGAACGGACGCTATGCTGAGCTTTATCGCATGCAAAGTGCGCAGACGCAGGGGCAGGGAGCCTAGAAAAAATACCTGTTGCATCACATCAGTGATTGCAGCAGGTATTTTTTTAGCTTTCAGACAGTTTGCGAATCTGATGATGATAAGAAAAAACCGCCAGAAAAACTGACGGCAGCGGTTATTTCTTCGGGTGCGGATCGACATAACGGTAATTCGGATCGATTTCCCTATCAAGTTCATCAAATGCCTGATTCATTCTTTCAAGGATTTCAGCCTGGTTCTCATCCGTCAGTTTCATTTTACGATCGACTTCAATCGGATCCCCGAAACGAACCGTAATTTTCTGACGTTTGCATAAATCCTTAAAGGTCACCGGTCCCTGGTAGACGACGGGAACAAGCGGTGTTCCGGAAAGTTTTGAAATCAAGACGGCGCCGCCCTTGAGATTCTGGCTATGGCGCGTTCCGGACGGAAAGATTATGAGCGACAAATCGGTGCTTTTAAGCAATTTGACGGGCTTTTTGATGGCAGATGCACCTGGATTTTCCCGATCGACGGGAAAGGCATTGGCATGAACCAGAATGAATCTCAGGACTGGATTCTTAAAAAGTTCCTTTTTGGCCATAAAGCAGAATTTTTTCGGCGATGCTGCCAGGGCGAAATAGATCATGTCAAACCAGGCACGGTGCGGTGCAACCAGGATGTAATTCCCCTTTGGAAGTTTATCTTTATTTTCATAGTGAGCGCTGCCGTTTAAAACGAAGACGATAAATCGCGCAACAACTCTGATAAAAGAATAGAACAATTTTTTTCTTCCCTTCAAAATGTATTCACACCTAATATTAAGATGAAACGACATAAATTACAAGTTTTTCGAAAAGCTGACCGGAAAATGATATAATATGTAGATATCCTAAGCAAATGAATGAGGGAAAGAAAATGGATGTTGAAATTCATGCAAATGAGCGCGTTGATGCGCTTTTTTCAAACGGCATAAAGATTATTCAAAGCAGCGAGGTGTTTTCGTTTTCATTGGATGCCGTTTTATTGGCTCATTTTACCAACCCGGCTAAGAAAAAAGAACAGAAAATAGTTGATTTGTGTGCCGGAAACGGAGCGGTCGGTCTTTTTCTGACGCCAAGATCCAGTGCGCAGATCTATGAAGTCGAAATTCAGCCGCGTCTGGCCGACATGGCAAGAAGGAGCGTTGTCCTGAATGGTCTGGAAGAACGCGTAACGGTAATCAACGACGATTTGAACAACGTCCTGGACTATTTGGCAAAGGACACGATTGATACGGTGACCTGCAACCCGCCGTATTTTGAAGATCAGCCAGACAGCAGGAAAAATCCCAATCAGTATCTGGCATTGGCCCGGCACGAGCTTGCGGTGACGCTTGAACAGACGATTGAACAGGCCAGCGGTTTGCTCAAAATGAACGGAAGGGTTTCGTACGTGCATCGTCCGGAACGACTGATCGAAATGATTGAATTGATGAAGAAGCATCGCCTGGAGCCGAAACGAGTGCAGTTCGTCTATCCAAAAAGAAATCGCGAAGCAAACATGGTCCTCGTTGAAGCCATAAAGGACGGCAGGCCGGGCGGGCTTCGCTTCATGCCGCCAATGTTCGTCTATGAAGAAAACGGTGAGTACACGAAAGAAGTCAGGAAGATCGTGTATGGGTAAAAAATATTATTTTTATGTTCTTCTTTGTTCTGATAAAACGCTTTACGGAGGGTTCACGACCGATTTAAAGGCACGTACTGCAAAGCACAACAGCGGACAGGGAGCCAGGTATACGAAAAGCAGGCGGCCCGTCACGCTGATATATCACGAAGAATTTTCTGACAAATCCAGTGCGTTGAAGGCAGAATATGCCTTCAAGCACCAGCCACGTGCTGAAAAAGTGGCCTATTTGGTCAATCACGGCATAAAAAAGGAATTATTCAGCAGATGATGAAATTTCCTCTTGCCAATAGCAATATTAGTTGATATAATTAATACTGTTAT
>NZ_DAIUCE010000103.1:0-5239 GCF_036846325.1 Ligilactobacillus sp.
CCAGCGATGGTTTACGTAGTATTGACCACAACGCTTTGCTTCTTCTTCAACGGCGTCCTGTGCCTGCTTCTTCGTACCTACAAAAAGAACGACGCCATCGTTGGATGCAGCATCTTTTACAAAATCGTAAGCATCGTCAATCAACTTAACGGTCTTTTGCAAGTCGATGATGTAGATGCCATTGCGTTCTGTGAAGATGAACTGCTTCATCTTAGGGTTCCAGCGACGTGTTTGGTGACCGAAGTGGACACCTGCTTCAAGTAATTGTTTCATGGAAATAACAGCCATAACAATTAACCTCCAGAAAATAGTTTTTAATATCCTCCCCCATGTTCAACGGCTAAAGACTCGAATGAGCACTCTCTTTGCCATCGCATGAGGTGTGAATTGCACTGCTTTACAGCACTTGCTATATTATACTTTATTCTCTTCTCGAATGCAACAGAAAATATTCCCCTGCGAAAAGACGAACATGCGGCGAAAACTGAATTTGACATCAAAAAACCTTGCCGAACATGTCGACAAGGATGATGATTATTTGACTAAAGTACTTGAAGTCCCCGTTTCAACGACTTCTTTTGCTGAATCAAGCGAAATCTTGACCATGTTCTCAACGGCAACGTTCGTGTAAAATGCAATATGAGGCGAGACAACCACGTTGTCAAGCCGGATCAATTCCTTAAAAGTTTCGTCTTCAATTTCCTGACCTTCAAGATCATGGTTGAATATGCTTGCTTCATTTTCATACGTATCAAGGGCCGCCCCCGCAAGCTTGCCGGATTTGAGCGCTTCAACAAGCGCCGGTGTATCAATCAATGCCCCGCGCGCCGTATTTACGATGTAAGCACCGTCCTTCATCATCGAAATCGTCTTTTCGTTTATGAAGTGATAATCATCGTCAGTCGCCGGCATGTGAAGCGTGATTACATCTGCCTGTTCCAGCAGATCTTCTTTTTCGACGTAGATGCCTTCCTTTTCAAGTTCCGGATTATGGAACGGATCGTAAGCAATGACCCTGGCACCGAAGCCCTTGTAGATTTGAATTGCCGCACGACCAATTCGACCCGTGCCCATTACACCGACGGTCATCTTGCCAAGTTCTTTTCCGACGAACGGTGCCCAACGATAATCCTGTCTGGCCATTCTTTTGCGGAACAGATTCTGGTTGCGCAAGAGCTGCAAAAGCTGCGTAACGGAAAATTCTGCAATGGCGCTTGGTGAATATGCCGGAACGTTCGTCACAGCAACTCCGTTTTGCTTTGCATCATCGAGATTGATGTTGTCGACGCCAACGTTTCTAACGGAAAACACCTTGACATTTGCATCAGATAATTCTTTAAAAAGGTTATCTGGGTAAAGACCGGTTTGCAATCCGATGACCGCATCGTAACCAACGGCTTCAGAGACGTTGTCCGGAGTAATTTCTTCCTTCTTCAAAGAAACTTCAATTCCATTTTCCCTTGACCATTCTTCAAAATACTGGCGTTCGTCTTCTCGAACGTTAAAAGCAACAAACTTCATGATTTCCTCCAAAAGAAATAAATTGTCTATTATACAGTACAGGTTCCGGTTATCGTATCATAAATAAAAATTATACATCCATAGCCTTCATCGAAATTAATTTTATCATGAAAACGCGTAAATAAATCTTGCTTGCATGAAATTTAATTTATTTTTTATTTATTTTGCAACATTGTTTGAAAATACAGTTCGTATTCTTGCCCGTTATCCACGGGATTTTCAGACTTTCTCAAAAAACTTCAATCACTACGATTAGGCTTCTCACATCTAAATGTAATTTTATTAATGCTGATTACCCTCCAATAAACGCACAATCATTTGAAAAATGCTGACTGGAACTGATAAAAACGGTTGGTAGAAAATTCCGTTTCTCCCTTGAATCAAACGGAGCATCTAAAAATACGATCGCATCGCGACTGATTTTGTCCGGCATTCTTTCACTCCTGACACATGAAAACCGATGCTGTTTTCATCATGCCGGGAATTCGGTTCCTGCATACGAAAAAAGGAAGACTCGCAAATCAGCTGCAAATCATCCTTTTTTAGCTTGAGATATATTTTTTCCCGGCCTCTTTTTCAATCTCAATTGAAATTATTAATGTTCATGACGGTATAGCTGCGCTTGTCACCCGGAACATGGCTTGTTGAATATTCAATTGATTTGCCGTTCGTCAGCCAAACAACCTGCTCAATCTCAAGAATCGGAGAACCTTTTTCGACATTAAGTGCCTTGACATCTTCATCATCAGCACCCAGTGCGGAAAATTTCCTGAAGGCATTCCCGAACTTGAGTCCAAGTTCATCATGAATATAAGTATAGATAGACTTTTCGCAAACTTCTTTTGAAAGCTCAGGAACAAGCTTTACAGGCATGTACGTATGTTCCAAAACAGTCGGTTCACCGTCAATTATGCGGATGCGCTTGACTTCATAAACCGGATCTATACGCTTGATGTTAAGATTTTTTTGAATTCTTTCATCCGGAAGCTGAACGTCGAATACCAAAACATCAGACTCGATGCGATCAGGCCCGAATTCCTGATATGCTCCCCTGAAATCATCAACCGTCACGTCTTTTTCATGATTGACAAACGGAATCTTGCCACGAACGTAGGTTCCGAGCCCGGACTGCTTGTAAATCAAGCCTTCTGAAGCCAACCCGTCAAGAGCCTTCTTAACGGTCAGGCGATTAACCTTGAACTCTGCTGCCAAAGTCGTCTGGTCTGGAATCAATTCTCCGACCTTGTATGTTCCGTTTTCGATTCTTTCGCGAACAGTATCAGCAACTTCTTGATATTTAGTAGCCATAACTCAACCATCCCATCTTATTAATTCATATCTGTATACTCTCAATTATATACTTTTCTAAGACAAAATCAATAATTAGGACAAATTATTTTACATATTATAGTTTCTGACTGAATGCTGCCTTTTTCTAAAAAATTTATACATAAATCTAACGCAAAAAAAGACATTGATGACTCAAAAGCCAAAAATGCCTTCCTTGACAAGGATGTTTTATTCCAGGAAATCCTTAAGCTGCTTTGAACGAGAAGGATGACGGAGCTTTCTCAATGCCTTTGCCTCAATCTGACGAATTCGTTCACGCGTAACTCCAAAGACCTTTCCCACTTCTTCAAGTGTGCGCGTACGGCCATCGTCAAGACCAAAGCGAAGTCGCAAAACGTTTTCTTCACGATCAGTCAGCGTATCAAGCACGCTTTCAATCTGCTCCTTAAGCAACTCGTACGCAGCATGATCTGCCGGACTCGTGGCAGCGTGATCTTCAATGAAATCGCCAAGATGCGAATCATCTTCTTCACCGATCGGCGTTTCAAGCGAAACCGGTTCCTGGGCAATTTTCAAAATCTCACGAACTTTTTCAGTCGGAAGATTCATTTCTGCGCCGATTTCCTCAGGAATCGGTTCACGCCCAAGGTCTTGAAGCATTTGGCGCTGAATTCTAATCAACTTATTGATTGTCTCAACCATGTGGACCGGAATTCGAATGGTACGTGCCTGATCCGCAATGGCACGCGTAATCGCCTGTCTGATCCACCATGTGGCGTATGTCGAAAATTTGAAGCCCTTACGGTAATCAAATTTCTCAACCGCCTTCATCAAGCCCATATTCCCTTCTTGAATCAAATCAAGAAAAGACATCCCGCGCCCGACGTATCTTTTGGCAATGGAAACTACGAGACGAAGGTTTGCTTCCGCAAGGCGCTGCTTTGCTTCTTCATCGCCCTCTTCAATTCTCAAGGCAAGTTTTTTTTCTTCTTCAGCCGTCAACAGATTGACACGCCCGATTTCCTTCAGATACATTCTGACAGGATCGTTGATTTTAACTCCGGAAGGTGCAGAAACGTCGCTTTTTGAAAGTTCCTTTTCCTCCTCCTTGGCCTGGTTCAAGCTTTCTGCCGTAGGATCGCCATTTTCATCGACAACGGAGATTCCTTTCTTCTCAACGTCTGCAATCAAATCGTTAATTTGTTCGGACGTCAAATCCAGTGGTGAAACACGCTTCGTAAGGTCACTGTACTTCACCTCGCCAGCCTGCTTGAATTCCTGGACGACTTCACGCAACGCCTTCTTGTACACAACGTCATCCAACTGGTTGTTCTTCTTCTCTTCTGCCAATGTTAGGCCCTCCCTTTAATAATTGAAGCTGCAATAATTGACACGCAGTCGAGCTAAGCATCAGCCTGCTTTTCCTGCATCATTTTAATATATTTAATGGTTAATTCCGTTATCTTATTGACATCGTTTTGCCTTTTGGCCTGATCCAACTGAGTGCTGATTCGTGCAATCTGTTCTTCCAGCGGCGCATCATGCTTCAGCACTCTCAGGCAATCGTCCACCTCTTGTTCATCGTAGTCTCCGTAGTCTTCCATCTCAATCGAAATCAAGATGTTCTGCAATTTCGAATCTTCAGCATAATCAAGAAATTTGGCATCATCGTATTCGGAATATTCGCTGTAATATCCTTCAATCAACAAATATAATGCCTGATAATCAACATGAACGAATTGAAAATCTTCAATTGAGCTCACCTTCGAATAAACACTGTAATCATTCAGGATTCGGTGAAGCAACAGACGTTCTGCCTTTTCAATTCTGGAAAATTCCTTTTTCCTGCCGGCATTTGAATCAACGGATGGTTTACTTAAGCCTTTTTCTGCCTTTACGTTCCTGGTGCCCAGCTGCTGTTTCAAAACTCGCAGCTGACTTTCAAGACTCGCTTTGTCAATTCCGAACTCCTTAGCCAAACGGCCAAGCGTCAACTGTATCTGCAATGGATCGCTGACTTTTGCGGTTTCGCCAAGAACATCCGTAATGTATGCAAGCTGTCCGCTCTCCGTTCCAAGGTTTCTGTCCTCTTTGAAGTGACGCATATAGAATTCAAGAACGGTTTCACGATTGTCGTGAACGATTCTTTTAAACGATTCTGTGCCGTGCTTTCTGACATATTCATCAGGATCCAGTTTTTCAGGCAAATTAACTACTTCGCACTCAATTTTTGATGAACCTTCAAAAAGCCCAAGGGCTCTTTTTGTTGCTGCCTGTCCCGGCTGATCACCGTCATAGCAGACAAGAACCTTCCTTGTTATTTGTTCTATCTGATAAATCTGATCATCCGTAAGGCTGGTTCCCATTGAAGCTATGCCGTTTTTTACTCCGGAGCGATACGCAGCCAGAACATCCATAAATCCTTCGA
>NZ_DAIUCE010000103.1:5249-5868 GCF_036846325.1 Ligilactobacillus sp.
TGTCAAAGTTGAATAACACCTTGCTCTTTTCGAACAATAACGTCTCCGGGGAGTTTAAATACTTTGGCGACTTGTCGTCCTTCACCAGAAGCCGGCCGGAAAAAGCTATCGTCTGGCCTGATGCGTTTCGAATCGGAAACATCACCCTCGAATGAAAACGATCAACCAGACTTCCGTCTCCGTGTTCGGTAAACAGGCCTGACTTCCTGAAAAGCTGGTAATCACCAATACCATGCGTTTCAAAATAAGTCTTCAAAAAATCCTGCGAGGGCGCAAACCCCAAACTGAATTCCTCAATCAAATCATCCGTAAGACCTCGTTTATGCAGATAATCCAATGCCTGCTCACCGATTTCAGCGGTCGTCAGCATATAATGATATACTTCAGATGCCGTTTTATACAAATTCTTCAGCTGCCCAATTTCCGAGGATTCAAATTCCCTTTGAAATCTGGCTTGATTTTCCGGAGAGTAGCGAGAATCCATTTCGATGTTTTCAAGTTCAGCAACCCGATAAACAGCCTCCGGGAAACTCAAGTCTTCAAGTTCCATGATAAACTTAAAGACATTTCCGCCGCGTCCGCACGAAAAACAGTAAAAAAACTGTTTTTGCTCATTGAT
>NZ_DAIUCE010000104.1:0-5662 GCF_036846325.1 Ligilactobacillus sp.
GCGGCACAATTTTTCCACCAGTTTTGGTGGGCGAGACACAACGTTACACACGCAAAGTAGACCAAAAGCGCAGAATCCTTCAAAAATGGTCTGCTTTTGCCACCCCGCCCACATCCTGAAATAATGACTGGAATTCTTGCTTCGCCGCGAATTCCCGCAATCCAGGTTGAAGATGACAAGATTCTCGCCTCCCCGAGAATCTTTTTTCAATAATATATAAGGAACAGATGCTCACTGTGCTCGCATCTGGCTTACATAATCCCACCTTGCCATCTCCAGTATCATATCCCGCAGCATCCATCATCTCCATTCATAATCAGTCATAAACATTCAAATTAATGGAACTTTTTGACGTTTTTTGATTGATTTTTCACGAATGCCATGTTATCATACTATTCGGAAGGTGATGAAAGTGCTTGCAGAAGAAAGACAGCAAATGATCCTGCAAATGTTGAAGGAAAACAAAGTCGTCAAGCTTCAGGAAATCTGTGAGAAGTCCGGCTGCTCGGAATCATCCGCCAGAAGAGACTTCCAGCTGCTTGAAGAAAAGAATCTTCTGGTCAGGGTGCACGGCGGTGCGAAAATCAAGTATTCGCTGTCCAGTGAACCGGACATGACCGGCAAGGCGACGCGCAACACTTCTGAAAAGAATACGATTGCGCATGCTGCGGCAAAACATGTTCAGCAGGATGACGTGATTTATCTTGATGCCGGCACTTCAACGCTTGCAATGGTTCAATATCTTGAACCGGAACAGAACCTGACAGTTGTCACGAACGGCGTCATGCATGCATCAATGCTTGCCGACAAGGACATCAGAACGATTCTGATCGGCGGCGAACTCAAGAACACGACAAAGGCCATCGTTGGCGTTGAAGCGGTCAACTCGCTCAAACAGTACCGGTTCAACAAGGTTTTCATGGGGATGAACGGCATCCACCCTCGCTACGGCTACACCACCCCCGATCCCAACGAAGCCGCCGTCAAGCAGGCCGCGATGGAACAAAGCGAGCAGTGCTACGTGCTTGCTGATCACACTAAGTTTGATGCGGTCTCGTTCGTCAAGGTTGCTGACGTTTCGAAAGCGCGAATCATCACCACACAGTTGTTGCCAAAGTTAAGCAGTCAGTACAGCAGGCAGACAACGATACAGGAGGTAGAAAAATGATTTATACGGTGACGGTCAACCCCTCAATCGACTACATCGTTCAGCTCAGGAACCTGACGCTGGGCGAAGTCAATCGCATGGACTATGACAACAAGCTCCCGGGAGGAAAGGGAATCAATGTTTCACGCATCCTGAAGGAGCTCGACGTGGAAAATACAGCGCTCGGCTTCCTGGGCGGTTTTACCGGCAGATTCGTTGAAGAATCGCTTGAAAATGTCGGTTTGAGCACAAGCTTCACGCATATCAAGGAAGACACGCGCATCAACGTTAAAATCAAGGCAGAAGAGGAAACTGAAATCAACGGCCGCGGTCCGGTGATTTCTGATGAAGAATTGGCCGAGTTCAAAAAGCAGTTTGAAAAATTAGAAAAGGGCGACGTCGTGATTTTTGCCGGCAGCCTTGCACCAAATCTCGATGACGGGTTCTATGCGGAACTGATTGACGTGATTCGCGAAAAGGGCGCGGATTTCGTGATCGACACGACGGGTGAGAGCTTGTTGAAGACGCTTGAAAAGAAGCCGCTTGTCGTTAAGCCGAACAACCACGAACTGGCAGATCTCTTCCACGTTGAACTGAAGTCGATGGATGACGTTGCAGAATATGGCAGGAAACTGCTGGAACTTGGAGCACAGCACGTCCTGATCTCAATGGCAGGTGACGGCGGAATGATGATCACAAGGGACAAGGTCTATCGTTCATATGCGCCGAAGGGCACGGTCATCAACTCAGTTGGTGCCGGAGATTCGATGATTGGCGGATTTACCGGAACCTTTGCGAAGACGGGCGACGTCTTGGAGGCGTTCCGTTACGGTCTTGCCTGCGGTTCAGCCACTGCATTTTCCGAAGACCTTGCAGACAGGAAGAAAATCGACGAAATCTTACCATTGATCAAAATTGAAGAATACAAATAAGGAGGGATATCTCATGGACATTCGTAAATTATTGAGAACTGACCTTATGATCATGGATCTTAAGGCTCAGACAAAAGATGAAGTCATTGATGAAATGGTCCACAATCTGTTTGAAAAGGGCGTAATCAATGACGAGGAAGCATATAAGAAGGACATTATCAAACGTGAAGAGGAAGGTTCGACCGGAATGGGTGACGGCATTGCCATTCCGCATGCTCATAACGCAGCCGTCAACGAACCGGCCGTAATGTTTGCAAAGAGCGAAGCGGGCGTTGACTACGATTCGCTTGACGGGCAGCCGGCACATCTCTTCTTCATGATTGCAGCTCCCGAAGGCGGCGACAACACTCACCTTCAGGCCTTGGCAGCATTGTCTCAGGTATTGATGAATCCTGACGTTACGACTGCCCTGAAGTCCGCCGACACACCTGAAAAGGTTCAGGCAGTCTTTGCTGATGCGGTTGCGAAGAAGGAAGCTGAAAACAAGGCGCAGGAAGAGGCTGAAAAGCAGGCTGACAACGCACCTTCAGGCGACCGTCCGTACATCGTTGCCGTCACGGCCTGCCCGAACGGCATCGCGCATACTTACATGGCAGAGGAAAACCTCAAGAAGGCTGCTGAAAAGCTCGGCGTTGACATCAAGGTCGAAACGAACGGTTCAGAAGGCGTCAAGCACCTTCTCTCGGATTCGGAAATTGCACGTGCAAAGGGCGTTGTCATTGCTGCCGACAAGAAAGTTGCAATGGCACGCTTCAACGGCAAGCATCTCATTTCAAAGCCTGTGACGAGCGCCATCAAGAATCCTGAAGAATTGATTCAGACGGTCCTTGACGGCAAAGCTCCGGTCTATGCGGCAGCAGAAGGCGAGGATGATTCCTCGTCATCGGCATCCTCAAATGACACCGTCTGGGGCAGCATCTACAAGCAGCTGATGAACGGGATTTCCCACATGCTTCCGTTTGTCATCGGCGGCGGGATTCTGATGGCCGTCTCCTTCATCGTTGAACAGTACATGGGCGGCGCAAAGTCACCTGCATTCATCTTCCTGAACAATGCCGGCAACATGGCATTTGCCTTCATGGTTCCGGTTCTTGCAGGATACATTGCCGAAGCCATCGGTGATCAGCCGGCCCTCATGCCAGGTTTTGTCGGCGGCTTCATGGCAACTGTCTACTCCGGCTCGTTCGGCGGCGCATATACGGCCAACGTCATGTCCGATGCCAAGTCCGCAGCCGGCTTCCTCGGCGGTATCGCAGCCGGCTTCATTGCAGGTCACATGATGAACGGTCTGAAGAAGCTCTGCAAGGGTCTTCCGAAGTCAGTCGAAGGCATGAAACCGATGCTGATCTATCCGATTCTCGGACTTCTCGGCATTGCACTTGTCATGTACTTCATCGTCAACCCGATCTTCTCCACGATTAACGTCTGGATCACAAGCTTCCTGAATCACCTCGGAACAGGCAACGCTGTTCTGCTCAGCCTGATTCTCGCCGGCATGATGTCCATCGACATGGGCGGTCCTTTCAACAAGGCCGCATATGTCTTTGCATCAGGCGCCTTTGCCAACGACCCGCATTCAACAGCTGCAGCCGGCTTGATGGCAGCAGTCATGGTCGGCGGCATGGTTCCTCCGTTCGCAACTGCGCTTGCAACAGTGCTCTTCCCTAAGAAGTTCACGGAACAGGAACGCCGCGCCGGCATCTCCAACTGGGTTCTCGGTTTCTCCTTCATCACTGAAGGTGCAATTCCGTTCGCAACGGCCGATCCAGGTCACGTGATTCCTTCCTGCATCGTCGGTTCTGCTGTTTCAGGAGCTCTCGTCGGCTTGTGGCATGTGTCCGTTCCCGCACCGCACGGCGGCTTCTGGGTAACGCCGCTTGCAAGCAACCCGCTCTTCTACATTCTCGCTGTAGTGATTGGTTCGGTTGTTGCCGGCATTATCCTCGGTCTCTGGCGCAAACCTGTCGATGAAAAATAAATGACCACCTTGAGTCGCGCATTTTGCGCGGCTCTTTTTTTGCCAAATGCAGTGCGTTGATCCTCATTGCGTGCGTAAGACCGCTTCATTTCAGCTTCATGCAGGTCCCTTCACCCATGTTGCCGAAGCTTTCGGGTTTCCACCGCTTGAAAACAATCTCCGGGGCAGGGATTTACGGTCAAATCTCAAAAACCGGCAATTTGCCCGTAAATCACATGGCTGCGGGATATATGCATGGGCATCAAAAAAACGCCCTCTAAAAACTTTGACAGGTTAAGGGCGTTTTTTATTCGCTTGAAACTCGGCCATCGTTTCGTGGACAGCCTGTGGAAAGCCTTGCCTCATCCGCAAGGCTTTTCTTATACATTGATTATAACACCATGCCACGCAAACTGCACTTGGAACAATTTCCCGAATAATCGAATTCACTGTATGCCGGAATGGGATTCCACACACCAGTGGCCGCCTCTCCAAAGCAGAACTGGATGTCACTCGAATGCCTCGATACACGCAGACTCAAAAAGGCATCTGCCACAATCCCTCCTCCTGAGAGTTGCAACAGATGCCTGATATAATCGGAAAAATTGGCCTTTGGCAGAGTTAGTCGCCGTTAGAGAGAACCTGAAAAATCTAAATGTTCACCAACTGAATCCAATTAAATCCAACTGAATCCAACTTAGCCCGATCCAGGCCCGACTAAGTCCACCTCAGCCCCGATCCAAACTCAACCGACTCAACCGAATTCCAAGCCAGTCCCATCTAATCCCAGTCAGACCATACTCGATAACCCTGCAAGACACCTCGTCAGTCACACTGCATAAGCTCCACTGCAACCGACTCATACGGCCTTAACGTCACTTCTTTTCCGATTTCGTTCCAGTCCCCGTCATAGTTTGAAATCACCTTCCTGCACGATCCCTGCAGCTCAACTGGAACCTTCAGACTGTACTCTTCACCGAAGAAGTTGTTCAAAACAAGAATCCTGCGTCCTGAAAGCTGTCTGATGTATGCGAAGACATGCGTGTCGTCTTCCAAAACCGGCACGAAGTCTCCGTCGGAAATCACGTCGTCGCTCTTTCTTATGGCAATGAGTTTCTGGTAGTAGGCGAAGACCTCACCGTTTCTCAGTTCGTCTGAAACGTTTATCCGGTCCTGTCCCGTCGGCCGAAGCCATGGCGTCCCGGTCGTGAAGCCCGCGTTTTTCCCGCTGTCCCAGTGCATCGGAACCCGTGAGTTGTCACGCGCCTTGCTGTGGACGATGTCGAATGCCTCGTCGGCGGACTTTCCCTTTTCAATCAGCATGTTGTATGCATTGATGGCCTCGACGTCCACGTAGTCGTCAATGCTTTCATACGAAGGATCGGTCATGCCGATTTCCTCACCCTGGTAAATGTAGGGTGTTCCTCTCAGAAGATGCGTGACGGTCGCCAGCATCTCGGCTGACTTCTCGCGGTAATTGACAGGGTCACCGAAGCGGTTCAGCGCCCATGGCTGGTCATGGTTGTTCCAGAACACGGCGTTCCAGCCACCCCCTTCTGACATCTTAACCTGCCAGTCCGTCAGCGTCTTCTTGAGCTTCATGAAGTCAAACGGCATCTTCGACCA
>NZ_DAIUCE010000105.1:0-5505 GCF_036846325.1 Ligilactobacillus sp.
CGTAATTGGGAGCCGGAATTTACGGGCAAATCCCCAAAATCGTCGTTTTGCCCGTAATCCCACCTTGACACGGGAACCAGACAGCAGCCGAATTCAGTCAAGGCACTGCATTTGTCAGATCTACAATGAAAAATCCGCGCCAAATCATGGCACGGATTTCAAATCATCATTCAGTTGTGCGGGGGCTGAGCGTTCGGCTCCACACCTTGTCTTAATCAGGTTCCAGCTCCCCCCTATCGCAAGCACCGAGACAAGCTCGCCTTCGGTCGTCCAAAGCTTGCGTACGGGGGCATGAGCGCTCGCTTCCGCACCTTGTCTAATCAGGCTCAGACCAGCAACAAGGCTCATGATAAGTTTGTGCCGCGTCGCGACTGCGCTTTCGCTGATCACTCGCGCCCCTCCTTATCTACCGCCTTGTTGAGCGGCTGGTCTTCGCACCTTGACAAAAAAAGCCCGTTCCCGCCAGATTAGGGACGCACGTGTACAAAGTGCATCTGACGGAGAATCGGACCAAGTGAATGATTGCATTAGGGGATACAATCATTACAAGCGATAGAAAATAGAAAAGGTGAAGGAAATTTATCCTTCAGTTTCCAACTGCTGGAAACTACTACATTATAATATGGTTTTTAATCAAAGTCAATAAGACTAGGAGATAAAAATTAAAGTATATTTATGCATTCTAACGAATTTCTGTGATCCCTGTTAAAATCAGGTACAGGCCATAGACGGCAACGATGATGCCGCTGATCAGGTTGATTGCCAGCAGAAACTTTTTCGGAAGCTTGTCCCGAAGAAGGTTGAAGCCAACCGTAATTCCATGATCCCAGATGAAACTTGCGGTTATGACGCCGGTAATGAAGAGAATGCTTTGCTCAGCCGTCAAGGTGGCACGACTGGCGCCAAGCATCATGGTGCCGTCAATCATTGCCTGGGGATTGCCCCAGCTGACGATAAGTGCAGTCATCAAGGCTTGTTTAAGCGTCTGTTTCTTTTGATCGGAACCGATGGCAGTCTGTCTGGCAGAACGGATAATATTGAAGCCGATGTAGGACGTCAGTGCGCCCCCGATTATCATGACGATGATTTTAACGATTTCATTAGCTGAAATCAGCGCGCCGATGCCGTAAAATGCAGCAAATGAAAACAGCGCGTCACAAAACCAGACCAGGAAGTTGTATAAAAGCGCTTTGCTCATTTTGTTTGAAAGCGCATTGTTGAACATGTAGATATTTTGCATTCCGATTGGTGCCACGAAGGCAAAGCCAACCAGGATACCGCGTAAGTAAATCACGAAGACACATCCTTTAGAAATCTTTAACGCACAAAGTTGATTTTAGTTAAGAATTGGTAAAACGTCAAGGGATTTTCTGAAAACATTCGTTCAAAACTTGCCGAGATGTTTTATGTTTGCTATATTTGACTAAGTGGACAATTAGAAAAAGGGAAGGTATTGCATTGAAGACATTAAGCATCGTAGTGCCTTGTTACAATTCAGCCGCCTACATGGATCGCTGCGTTCAGTCATTGCTGTTGGGCGGATCTGACGTTGAAATCATTTTGGTAGATGACGGTTCGAAGGACAAGACACCTGAAAAAGTTGACAATTATCAAGCACGCTATCCGGGGATCATCAAGGCCGTGCATCAGGAAAACGGGGGACACGGACAGGCTGTGAATACGGGGATTGAACATGCGACCGGTCATTACGTGCGCGTAGTTGACAGTGATGACTGGCTGGACGGAAAGGCATTTCCGAAGGTGATGGAATTTCTCAGGAAATCAATTGAAGAAGACATGCAGCTTGACATGCTGATTACGAATTACATGTATGACAAGCAAAACGTCAAGCACAAGAAAATCATGCAATATCGCAAATGCGTTCCGACGAACTGTATTTTCACATGGGAAGACACCCATTTTCCGTTTGGAAAGTACTTATTGATGCACTCCGTAATTTACCGGACGACGATGGTTCGCGATGAGGCGAAGCTCAAATTGCCGGCGCATACCTTCTATGTTGATAACCTGTACGTGTTTGAACCGCTCCAGTATGTAAGGAACATGTATTACATGGACGTCACGCTGTACCATTACTTCATCGGACGTGAAGATCAGTCCGTGAACGAGAAGGTCATGATCGGGAGAATCGATCAGCAGCTCTCGGTCAACAGGCGAATGGTTGATTATTACACGGATAACGTCGAGATGAAGTCGCATATCGGCAAGTATATGGAAAAGTATATTGAAGTAATCACTTCAGTTTCGTCGATTTTGCTGATCAGAGACGGATCAAAGGAAGCCTTGAACAAGAAGAAGGAGCTCTGGCATTACATCAAGGAAAGAAATCCCAAGCTGTATCATAAGCTGATGCGCGGAGCCTTGGGCATGGGCCTGCATCTGCCGGGCAAACTGGGCAGAAAAGCCGCGGTTGACGTTTACCGCATGGCCCGTAAAATCTACGGATTCAATTAAGACAATATTTAAAAACAGTCTCGTTGCGAGGCTGTTTTTAGTTTATTTTAAATGTTGGTTATGCTATCATAACTAATATCTAAGCTATGGAGGGATTGCTTTGGGAAAGTTAGTGCTTTATTTCTCTGAATTTGGAAATACAGAGTCGATAGCCAAACGTATTGCTGAAAAAACGGGTGCGGACATCTGCAGAATAGAGCCGGTTGAACCGTACCCGGAAAATCTCCAGGAAGTGATGGAAATCGGGCGAACCGAAACGGATAACGGAACGTTGCGGCCGGTTAAGCAGCTTGAAGTCGATTTGTCAGAATATGACAAGGTGATTTTGGGTCTGCCGACCTGGTGGTACCATCTTCCACCTTGCGTCGGGTATTTTCTGAAGAATGCAGCGCTTGAAAGAATAAGCGTCTTCGTGACAAATTCAGGTGTTCCTCTCAGCATCAGCGATGAGATGAAGCGAGTATCGCCAAGTACATATGTTGAAAGTTCCAAAATCATTGAATTTACGCCGTTGGTTGAACCCAGCAGGCTTGTTACGCCGCTTGATGAAATCGATGCATGGATTGAAACGCTGTAAAAAAGCCCAGGACCCTGAATGAGATCCTGAGCTTTTTTTAAGGATTTATTTTAACCTTCCGTTGCTGTTGCGCCTTCAGCTTCCTTCTTTGCAAGCTTGTTGTCATAGCGGCGGATGAACGGGAACCATACTGCTGCAGCTACGCAGGCATCGAGGACGGAAACGAGTGCGCCTTGCCAGCTCTGTGTTGCGATGAAACCGCTCAGGCCGACTGGCGTAGGCCATGGCTGCTGTGCCGTGATGTAAGGAACGAATCCTGTGTAGATTGCGAGGTAACCAACCATTGCGGCTGCCATTGGTGCAAAGATGAACGGGATGACCGTTTCAATGTTGTAGACAAGAGGCAGGCCGAAGAGCAATGGTTCGTTGATGTTGAAGATGCCGGGAACGATGGCAACCTTGCCGAGTTCGCGCAGCTGACGTGACTTGGCCATGAATGCCATGTAGATGACAACGCCGAGTGTTGCACCGGAACCGCCGGCATATGTGAATGCGTTCAGGAATTCGCCGGCCAGGATATGATGGCCGCCTGCAACGTTTGATGTCATGTTTGCAAGAACGAACGGTGTGATGAAGCTGCCGATGATTGTGGCACCATGGATACCGAAGAACCAGAGACCATGAATCAGGAAGATGATCACGAGAACGCCCCACCATGTATCAACGAGACCGGATACGAATGAGAACGGAATGTAGAGAATGTCAAAGATGTCAGTGTGAAGTACGATGAGAATGGCATCGATGATCAGAACAACGAAGGCAATCAGGAAACCTGGGATAAGGGCCGTGAATGAATCCGTAACACCCTTTGGAACTGAGTCAGGCATCTTGAGGGACCAGCCCTTCTTTACGCAGAGACGATAAAGCTGAATGGCCAGAGTTCCGATGACAAGACCTGTGAAGATACCCGTGGCACCGATTCTTGAAAGACCGGAGCCGCTGATTGCATAGCCGTTGTAGACGGCATTCTTTGTGTCTGTCAGAAACTGAGCGGAACCATGCTTCCATACGAGCTGAGGAACCGTGATGAACAATGCGAACAATGCGAGGAATGCACCGTTGAGCGGGTTTAAGTCAAGCTTTTCTTCCTGCTGGTAGATCTTCGTGTAGTTGTAGGCGAACGATCCGGTGAAGAAGATGGCGATGATACCGAGCGTGGCGTTGTAGATTACCGTGAAGAGATTGTTGAAGCGTCCGAGTGTGTTGTTGTAGAAGTCAACGAACGCAGGGAGCGTGATGACCTGGGTGAGGACGCTCAGGATGAGGAACATCGAGCCGACGATTGTGAAGGCGATGATGCTGTAGCCGGCACCCATGACGGCACGGACAAAACGTGTATTGGCAAACTTGCCGACTTTTGGAAGAATCTTCTCATTAAGCCAGCCTGTGAAATTGCTTTCTTTTTCAGCCATAATAAAGACCTCCTTGGGGCAGGCATCCGCATTTCACGTACGAATGAATAATTGCAGTTTGATATGTACAGACGAACTGCGGATGCAGTGAATAATAATGATTGTAATCGGTAAGCGCTTTCCTTATTACATTTCTCAGTATAATCCGTTGGTATCATTTTGTAAAGGGCTTTCAACAAGAAATTGTACCAATATCTTCGCTAAAGGTAAGTATATACAATACATTCAGCTGAAAGTATGCAAATATAATAGACTTTTTAGAATCGATTTAAAGCTTGAAAAAAATGTGAATTTATAAAAATACAGTGTCTGAGCTGCTTTATAGATAAAATTAAAAGAATAAAATTTTCACGTGATCCGGCGGACACAACAAAAAGGCAGGGCGGAAATGACCGAAGCATTTTCCGTCCTGCTCTCTGATTATTTATCCCTAATTTGTCTTTTCAAACATTTTGATGACTTTAAGCTGGCGGTCCTGGTCAGCTGTGATTTTCCTGATTTTAAAAAGCACCATGACGGACATCAGGATACCTGTCAGGCAAATTGCGATGACAAAAAGCTGACCCCTGCCGTTGAAGAACGGCAGGAACTGAGGATATGCCGGTGTCAGTGAGATTAAAATGACTGCAAAATTGACCAAAATCTGAATGAGATAATAGTACTTGGTGACCGGAACCGAACTCTTTTTGGTATGAAGCTTGGAAGTCAGTTCCAGAGTTACGGCAATTCCGCCGATCATCAGCAGAAACGGCAGGACTGCCGACCAGCTCCTGCATGTCAGGGCCATCCCGAACCAGTAGAGGTTTGTAAAGAACATGAATGCCGTGAAGTATCGCAGCATCAGGAAACGATTGAAGTACATAAAGCTCAGGCTCTGTTCCTTTTTAACGTCATCTGCTGTTTTTTTCATGGAAATCCCTCCGTTAGTCTGAAGTAAACGTTTTCTATATGGGTATTTTAATATATTGGTACCAATTTGTAAAGGAGGTACAAAATTTTGACCTTCAGACTTGTTATCGTTAACAGCTTGTCCTTTCAAAC
>NZ_DAIUCE010000106.1:0-5486 GCF_036846325.1 Ligilactobacillus sp.
CCGCAGTCCTGGTGGGCTTCAAATGAACATTGAAGCAATTATGCTGACCCATAACTTGGAAATCATGGGAATATTACAAACTAGCAACTAACGTATTTTCATTTAAAAACTCTTTGACTTCATCGCATTTTGATAGCTGTCAAGGAAATTTTCTTGACAACATTTCATTTTATTATTGCATTGTTGAATTTGCTCTTGTATAATGAAATATGTTGAAAAATTATATGATATCCGTTACGGATCATTTTAGTGGAGGTGAAACTAAATGCCAATTATCAAATCCGCAATCGAACGTGTTAAAACAAACGAAAAAGCAAACGCTCGTAACTCTTCCCAATTGAGCAAGATGCGTACAGCAATTAAGAAATTTGAAAAAGCTAAGACTGCTGGTGCTGACAACGTTGAAGCACTTTACCGCGAAGCAGTTTCTGCCGTTGACAAGGCTCAATCAAAAGGCTTGATCAAGGCTAACAAGGCTGCTCGTGACAAGTCACGCATGGCTGCTCGTTTGGCTAAGTAAGCTTATTATTGAGAAGACCGGGTTCCCGGTCTTTTTTTGTTTCATATTTTTAGCGATGCTGAAAAATCATGATGGGAAAAGTTCTCCTTAATCAGGAAAAAGAGTCTGAAGTCTCGTCTTCCCTTTAAATGAATGCCAGACAAAGCCTGGTGACTCGCGCTTGATTTTGTCCGGCATTTTCTCAGTTCCAATACACGGTAACCGATGCCTGTTGATTTTTATCTCTATAATGACGAAAGACCGGTTCATGTACGCAAAAAAATCCGGATGATTCACAAGCGACTTGCAAATCATCCGGATTTTCAGTGTCAACTACCATCACTAAAGTGAGATGCTTGTAAGTCAGAGTCATGCACGGATCATATGTCTGACACGCCAGTTACCAGTGCCTTTAGAGTTCGTAAGTTGCCAAATGAACTGTACTTTCGTTTATTCTGCCAATAATTAATTGAAACATGTTTTTCCCAGTTTCTTTCAAGCTGCATGCTGACAAAATTGGAGCATGAAAAGCTGAAACAGCAATTCGGGATCTCGATCCGTCGACTTAAGGCGTTTTTCAACCTTTACCAAACCAAGGTATGCATTTTTCAAATCTTCCTGTTGAAATCTTTGAACGGTCCTTAAAGCTAATTTGACGCGATATGGATGGATTTTTAATGCGGTTGTGATGCTTCCCTGTGCAAAGCCATGCCTTTTCAATATCGAAACTTGCAAAAGCAGTCTGAACTGCCCGAGTAAAATCGCATTGATTGCAATCGGTTCTTCTTTTGAAAGCAGCAAATCGTGATACATCTCAATCGCCTTTTGAGTATTCCTACTCAAAACAAGCGCAACCAAATCGAAAACATTTTGTTCCAGACTCCTTGAAATCATTCGATCCGCCTCAGCTTCTGAGATAATCTTCTCATCCTTGCAAAGAAGAAGCAACTTGTCAAGCTCATTCATTGCCAACGATATCTCTGCATTAGTACGTTCCATTAAGATGTCAAAAGCTTTGGACTCGATTGCCAAACCATTTTTCTCAAGACGTTGATTGACTATTTGACGTACCTGTATTTCCTTCAATGGTTGATTTTCAACCACATCTGCGACTTTTTTCAATGTTTTGACGACTTTCTTGCGTTCATCAAGTTTTTCATAAGGAGCAATAAACACCAGAGTCGTTGTCTCAAGCGGATATTCCAAATACTTCAATAAGCCGGCAATATCATGCTCAACCTTGTTCTTCTTTTTTTCTCCGGTTAAAAAATACGGATTATTGACGATGACGATTCTTCGATTTCCGAAAAAAGGAACCGACATCGCATCGTTCAACGCAGATGCCAAGGGAGTTTCTTCCATATCGTAAATGCTTGAATTAAATTCTTTTTCCTGAGGGGAAAGTTTTCCAAGCAGCGCATTCTTAATTTCTTCCGAACAGTATCTCTCTTTGCCTAAAATAAGGTAGACCGGACCTATCTTATCATTTTTAATTTGATTCATAACTTCTACAACAGTTGACAATTTATCACTTCCTTTATTGTTTTCGGGTAAAATATCTTGGTTGATTGTCCACCACGTTCATTCTTGCAATCCTTATCCTTTTGGATTGTGTCGCAGAAGCCGCCTTAACGGTAAGTTAAATCGACTAGCTGTCCCATCACCGTACACACACAGATACGGCATCTTCGCAAAATTCTTCCTTAGTTTGATCATTCCGTAATTTGCAGTCGACAAATATGGAATACCGGCATTATTCAGCGTTTTCAACGTTTCCTGATTTGGATGCCCGTAACGATTATTCCTGCCGCATGAAATTATTGCAAGCTTAGGGTTAATTCTTCTGACAAACTCTGGCGATGTTGAAGTCTTGCTTCCGTGATGTCCTGTTTTCAAGATGTCTGCATTTATTTCCGGATGCTTTGCAATGACTTCTTTTTCTCCTGCTTGAGGCAAGTCGCCCGTGAAAATACACTTAATACCGTTAAAATCGTACCACAAAACCAACGAATCGTCATTGGTTCCACGACCGCTTTCAGACGGATGCAGCAATCTCAAATTATCAGAGTCATCATAATCTTGAGTTGTGACGCCCCTGACGCTTTCAAGACCGATTGCCGATTCTTCAATTCTTTTTTTAAAGCTTGCAAGGTTCTCCATCCCCCTTGGGACAATAACCTGCTTTATTTCGATAGTTTGACTGATGCTTGGAAAATTAGCAACATGGTCAGCATCCTGATGAGTCAGATAAAGGCGGTCAATCTTTTTGACCCCTTTGCTTAACAAGTAGTTGGCTACAATTGTTTCTCCATTTGTGCGTCCCTTTCGCTTTTGCCACTTTTGAGTATTAAAACTGACTTTTCCGCCAGTATCAATCATGATTATTTCTCTATTAAACCGACTTCTGATTAAAGTGCAATCTCCTTGACCAATATCAAAATACACAATTTCAGAAGAAAGAGGAAAATGAATTGCTAAAAACATCGCACCGTAACACGTAATCATCATAATCCACAATTTCAGCCCGTTTTTTGCGGTTTCAGTCATCGCAGCTAAAAACAGCATCATTAAAACGAAGGTCAAAGAAGGTTTTCCGAATACGATATTTCCCGGAAGTTCCGCCAAAAACTGCAGGAGATTTGAAACCGTTCTGAGAACCAAAGCACAAGCACTCGAAAAAAAACGCCCGGGAATAACAACGCCCAAAACAGTCGCAGGCAAGATTATGCACTCAAAAAGCGGCAAAATCATCAACGAAAACAGACATGTAAAAATATTCCATTGATACGTCTGATACAAAACTATCGGCAAGCTGAGAAGATTGATTTTCAAACTTGCAGCTATCCGCTTTTCACCTTTCTGCAAAATAATTGCAAGCGTCAACAAATAGCTCAACTGAGTGCCAAATCCAAACAGAAGTCTTGGGCATGACATCAAATTGATTAAAAGCACATATGACCATGCGGTTAACGGAGTCAATTTAATTTTCAATAATCGATTGCATCCAATCACCAGAACATTCATCATGACTGCCCTGATAAGACTGGGAGACCCTCCGCCGACAAGGATAAAACAAGGCAACACAATCAGATTGAACAACTGTCCCGTTTCATAGTCGATGCCAAACTTTTGAACGAATCTGCACAAAAAACTTGACAGATAAAAAACATGCATCCCCGACAGGCAGAAAATATAAAGCAGTCCCAACTTCTTGATTGACGAATAAACGTCTGACAAATCATCAGTTCTCATTCCCAACAACAAAATCATCGCATACCAATCAAGCGGTTCGGGCAGTTTCTGAAAGGAAAGCGCACATCTTTTCCTGAAGTCGTGCAAAAACAAAACCGGTTTAAAGGCTTGGCTGCTGTCAACCTTTTTCACGTTGCACCAGTCCTTGATGAAAGCCGACAAAAAGATGTTTTGTGATTGACAATACTTTCGATAGTCAAACTCATTTTCGTTCGTCGGCTGATTGACAGGAGTAACATCGGCTTGACACTCAATCGTAAAAGAATCAGCAGTCGACTTAAGCTCTTTTTGCTGTTCCTCATTTTTTAAAAATGCAGTCAATTTTAATTCTTCACGTTTTTCAACCCAAAAAGCATCACACTTCATCAGATTTCCGTCAACCGCTATTTTATCTGCATAAATCAAAAAATGTTGGACGGAATTCGTCTGACAGGTTCTGATGTCTTCTTGATAATCACGTTGCCATTGCGCGAACCTGACGGTAAAAATCAAACAGCCCAAAAGGCATACAAAAAAGGTCCGCTTGTCGCCAAGCATAATGATCCTTATAATCAAAAAAGCTAAAACAATCCACCAAATCCAGCCTTCTCCAGCAATCGCAAAACTGGCTGCTGCCAGACACAAGGCAACGAAAAAACTTTTAATTTCCGTTCTTATTCATCCGGTTCAATTTTTCTCAAAACTGCATCAAGGTTTTCCAGATTAACTTCAACTTGTTCAATTTCAACATTCTTCAATTTCAATAACTTGACCGCATAAGGGTCATTGTGATAATTACGCAGATAGTAGATCTTTTTTATTCCTGCCTGAAGAAGCATCTTCGTACACTGAAGACACGGAAAATCAGTTACGTAAATAACGGCTCCGTCAGTCCCGCTGCCAAATTTGGCACACTGCAAAACGGCATTCATTTCAGCATGAATGGTTCTTACGCAATGACCGTCAACTACGTAACATCCTTCATCAAGACAATGAACGTCCCCTGACACGGATCCGTTATAGCCGCCTGCTATGATTCGATTGTCACGAACCAAAATTGCTCCCACTGCCAATCTGGTGCACGTGCTCCGTAAAGAAAGTAAAATCGCCTGCAACATAAAATATTGATTCCATGAAATCCTCTCCTGTGCCATTCTCTACACCTCATCTATCATTAATCTTATTATTCATTATATCAAAGCAACCAAAAAGAAAGTAATCTTTTTGAGATTGCACGTCCTTAAACTGTTATTTGTGATGAAATTTTCTCGAATGTTTTATCTCCGATGCCTGAAACGTTTTTCAGCTCGTCAATTGTCTTAAAGTTTCCGTTCTGCTGGCGATACTCAATAATATCGTCAGCTTTTTTATCTCCGATGCCTGTCAATTGCATCAATTGCTCCTTGCTTGCAGTATTAAGGTTAATTTTGCCATCATTTTCGCCTTGGCCTGTCGAGTCGATTTGCGACTGAGCAGAAAATGTTGTTTCTGCCATGGAGTTTTCTGAATTCTGATTGGTCTGACTATCATAACCAGAAATTCCGACCGTATTTTCAATCGGAGAACTCTCACCAGCCTTGGGAATATAGATTACCATCTGGTCTTCGAGCTTATGTGCGAAATTGATTTGAGTCGTATCTGCTCCTTCAAGCGGTCCTCCGGCGAGGCTCAAAACGTCCCCCACTCTTTTTCCGTTCGGAACTTTATAGACACCAGGATGCTTGATTGCTCCTTTAATGTCGACATAGATATAGTC
>NZ_DAIUCE010000107.1:0-5485 GCF_036846325.1 Ligilactobacillus sp.
CGCTGATCACTCGCGCCCCTCCTTATCTACCGCCTTGTTAAGCGGCTGGTCTTCACACCTTCACATTTCCACAATCACAAACCCATGCTTGCCAAGGCGCGAATCCTTTTCCATCAGATTCTGACTCAAAAGCAATCTGGCATTCTTCGGTGTCACGATTCGGATGCTGCCGTAGCCCAGATTGAAGCAGCAGAACAGCTGCTGACTGCCAAGTCTTCGCATAAACGTGACGAAGCCCGTCTTGTTGCTGCACTGTCCCCATTCAAAGCTGCCCCTGGTCAAAATCTCGCTGTATTTTCTTCTGATTGCGGTCAAGTGCGAAACAAAACGCGTCATCGTAACGTTTTGCTTTTCCTTTTCCCACTTCATCGTCGGTTGCAGGGACGGACTCTGACTCGCGTTTAAAAACGGCTGTTCACCGGAAGCTTCATCCTTCTTTTCAGCTTTTACCGACAGCAGATTCTCGGTTCCGTACAAGCAGCATGGAGCCTGAATCTGCATGAAGGAAAAGGCAAGCAATGATCTCAAAAGTTCTTCATTTCCGCCGCATGCGTCGATCAGACGAATCGTATCCGGTGCATCAAACTCCAATATGTCGCAGGAAAGAGCAGCGGAACGACGCCTTGAAGCGACTCTTACCTGTAAGTCGCTCAAGTCAACGGGTGTCACGTCCCCCTTGATGAACGCATCGGCAATTTCGAATGAGTACGAATTCGAGAAAACGGCATCAAGCACATTTTCTGAAACGTCATTTGCCTTGAGACGTCCCTTGGAAACCAGCATGACGCTCGGATCAAGCACGCGCAGCTCGTCTTTTAAGCGTTGCTTGAACGAATCCGGCAGCTCGTCTGCATTGTTCAAGCACCATGCATCGATTCCGAAATTCCTCGTCCAGTACCTGAAGACATTGCTGAACATGTCCTGAACCTCTGCATTTTCAAAATTAAGCCTTGGCTGATGGGGATTGTCGTCAACGGCCTCATAAGTCAGCATCTTGGCGTAATCGGGAATGTCGCTTGGAACGTAGCGGACAGGATACTTGTCGATCAGGAACCACCTGGAATAAGACGAGCGCTCGCTATAGTGGCGGACGTCCTGCCATTCGAGCGAAAAATCGCTCAAGTGGTCGCAGCAGATGTCCATCATCACGTGCATCCCGCGATTGTGTGCAGCTTCAACCAGTTTCTTCAAGGTTTCCTTCGTGCCGAAATTCCTGTCAACCTGAAAAAAGTCAATCGTATCGAATTTATGTCCTGAATATGCGGAAAACACCGGTGTCAAATACAGTCCGTTGAACCCGAGCTTCTGCAGATGATCCAGATGATCGATGATTCCCTGCAGATCTCCTCCGAAAAGGCTTGCCTTCGTCGGATCCTTGCTCCAGTCGTCAGCACCCTTGGGATCGCTCGTTTCGTCCCCGTTGGCAAAACGATCCGGCATCACGCGGTACCACACGGTTTTCTGAGCCCAGTCGCTTGAAATTTTCTGACTGCCCTTATTCAGATAAGGGGTAATGAATCCCCGCATCTGAGCGACGTTTTGAAGGTTGAAGATCTTCAGCGAGCTTTCATCGTAAAGGTATTCACCATCCGTTGCGTCGAGCATTCTGAATGCGTACTTGATGCGATGCCTGGACGGGACCGGCAGCAATGCCTCCCAGTAGTCAAACTCGCCATTTGCCAAGTATCTCGTCATTTCAAGCTGGTCAAAGGCCCAGGTATTGCCCTCGATATTTCTCAGTGCTTCCGCGCAGGGAGCACCGTAAATCACCCTGATTCGTGCAAAATCGCCATGCCTTGTCTTCAAGCGCACGCAATACCTGTTTTGTCTGGTCAAATAGCCCATTTCGCTTTCCGGGCGATGAAAAACTGCCGCTTTGTCCATCTTCATTACCTCACCTGATTTTCTACTACTTACATTATACCTTAAAAATCAAGTTATTTGCGTTTTTCAACGTAGTAATCATTGAAGTGAGTCTTTGTATATACGACAAGCATCAAAATGATTGCAACAACCGATTGCACAGCTGTCATCAATGACAAGTCAAAATGCAGGGTTCCGAAAATGAAGGCCAGCAATGATGCCGGTCCCAAAACGTTCAGCATGACGTTGACCGCTTCCCTGAAGCTTCCAATCGTAATCATCGGACTCTTTCTTGCAAGCCATAAGGCGATGCTTCCGACAAGAATAATCAGGATATCCGTCATCAGGAATATGGATCCCACGAGAAACATCATCGAAAATGCAATTGCCGCCTTGTTTCTCAAATACCACGTCCTGACAATCTGGTCTTTCAGCCTGCCTTCATTCGGCGCATATTTTTCATCATAGAAAATCTTGTAGGTTACCTTGCGATCTCTCAAATAGAAGAACTTATCGCACATGACGACTGCAGATTTGGCCCTGTCCACCTGTTTTCTGGACAAATTAATGCCAATCAGGCGTCCTTTTTCATTTTTGAGGACCTGCGACTTCTTGAATGAATATTCATCTTTGGCATACGATGCAGTCTTGGCAATCTGCTGCAGCTCCCTGTCATTCAACATTTGCGAAACCTCGGGCATGTACTCGCCGATGTCGACCGTCGTCTTTTGCTGATAATAAAGCGGAACCGGCGTCAAGACAAGCGCAAACAGGAAAACGAACACCAGAATCAGCTGCCACCACTTCATTGACTTGCGATGCGTAAACATTTTTACAGGTGACGTACATGCTTCGAAATAGTTTGCCGGAAATGCATCTTTCATTATAAAAACCTCGTTTCAATACTTTATATAGATATTTTAACACTTTTGCAATCGCTTGCAAAGCCGATGAATCAACTTTCACTAAATACGCAGCCCTGCATTTTCCAAAACAAAAGGAAGCCGGGATTCTTTCCCGGCCTCCGTAGCAATTAATTAAACTAAAGGAGTGCATGGGAGAAAGTTAGCTCCCATGCCTCCGAAACTTCCGTCAGCCCTTGGCGCCACCGGCCGTCAAACCGGTTACGAAGTATCTTTGCAGGTAGAAGAACAATGCGCAGATCGGAAGGGCAATCAGGATGGCGCCTGCGGCAAACAGGGCAACCTGCTGGTTCTTCGGATCTGAAATGAATTCCTGCAGCCCGACGGCAACCGTCAGATTCTGCTCTTCACGAAGCAGGTAGCGAGCCGTCATGTAATCGCCGAACGGTCCCATGAATGCCCACAGAGCCTGAACCGCAATCATCGGCTTGACAAGCGGCATGACAATCTTCCAGAAAATCGTGAAGTTGCCGGCACCGTCAAGTTTGGCCGATTCGTCAAAATCATAAGGCACGGTGTCAAAATACCCTTTCATCAGCCAGGTATTCATCGGAATGCCTCCGCCAATGTAAATCAAAATCAGGAACCAGTCGTGATCGAGTCCGTTGAGCAGCATGCCCAGAACGTAGTATGCAGTCAGAGCAGCCATCGTCGGAATCATTTGAACGACGAGGAAGAAGGTCAGGGACCACTTCTTGCCGGCAAAGTTATAACGTGAATACGTGTACCCTGCAAGGGTAATGACGGCAACCTGAATGACCATCGTAAAGATGGAAATGATGAGCGTATTTCCGTACCAGGTGCCATAAAGCGTATTTGTAAACAGTTCCTTGAAGTTGTTCAATGTCCATGGTCCGCTGAAATCAAGCGTAAAGGCAACAACGTCGCTGCTCTTGAATGCAGTCATCGTTGTTATCAGCAGCGGATAGACAATGATTATCGAAAGCAGGATCATGTACAGATACGTGAAGAAATGCTTCAGGAAACGGTTTCTCCTGATTGAGCTTTGCTTTTTGACTTTTATTTGTTCAGCCATCTTAATCATTCCCCTCTCTAATCCATGTCAAAGGCATGCGACTTCTTGAATACAAACAATGAAACTGCAATGACGATTGCTGAAATAATCAGCGTAATCGCAGAAGCAAGACCGTATTGCGGGGTATTACCGGTCGTCAGCTTATAGATCCATGAAATCAGGATATCAGTATTTCCGGCACCACCGCCGACGTCTCCGGGACCACCGTTGTTGAACAGATAGATGATGGAGAAGTTGTTGAAGTTGAACGTATATTGTGTCACAAACGTTGGTGCGGCAACGGCCAGAATTGCAGGCAGCGTGATGTGATTGAACTTCTGCAGGGACGTTGCGCCGTCAATCGTCGCAGCTTCATACAAATCATCGGAAATCGACTGCAGGATACCGGTTACCAGCACGTAAATGTACGGGAACCCAAGCCAGCCTTGAATCATAATCAGGGCAACCTTTGTCCAGAACGGATCGGTCATCCAGCTGATCTGCGGGATGTGAACCGGCAGGAAGTGATTCAGGAACGGGATTACCTGCACGTTGATTGCACCGGCTGAATCATTGAAGATGTTTGAAAAGCTCATGATTGTGACAAATGCAGGAACGGCCCATGGCAGCAGGAAGATGATTCCGAAGATCTTCTTGCCTTTGATGAAGTCCTGGTGAGCAACAACGGCCGTGAAAATTCCGATTACGATTTGAAGCGTTGAAGCACACAACGTCCAGATTACCGTCCATCCAAAGACTGCACCAAACGTTGCACGATAGGAGCTGAGCGTAAACATGTCGTGGAAGTTCTGAATCCCGATCCATGAAATAAGCGATGCAGGCGGAATATGGTTAAAGTCATAATTCGTAAATGCCATGAGCAGTGTTACGAAAACAGGCAGAATGATCGTGAAGATCATCAGAATATATGCTGGAAACGTCAGTAGATAAGGAAATCCGTCAGTCGTAAGTGAAGTCCACATTTCCTTCCAGGTCCTGGGAACGTCCTTGCCTCGATTGATTGCTTCTGCTGTTTTTCCGGCATCTCTGACATTGGCAACATAAAACATCAAGAAGATGACCGTGATTAAAAATTGCAGCGTTCCCCGAACCAGCAGGAACATCGAATTATCTCTTCCGGCAACCGTCCCGAGCGTAACAAGCCCAACCAGGGCATTAAACCCGAAGACGGCCATTTCAATTATGAAAAGAGCAAAGATGCCTAAAAAGATGATTCCCTTAGGTTTTTGACCATTTTTAAATTGGCCGAGTCCGGGAATCAGAGAAAGCCACATTGTTTTCTTTGGATTCAACTTTTCCATTTAAATCCCACTCCTTTAAAACGACATAAATAATTGCTGTTGGCGAAAGCAAAAGCCTTCATAATCAAAGAGTCTGGCTGACTGCCAAACTCTTCTGAAAAAATATTTGAAAAACATCAAGATGAACAATTTTGTCAGGCGGACTCAAAGCCTGCGTACGGGCTCATGACCGCTCGCTTCCACACCTTGGCCTAATCAGGTTCCAGCTCGCATTCCCCCTATCGCAACCAAGGACTCCCTAACCGAGGCAAGCTCGCCTTCGGTCGCCCAAAGCTTGCGTACGGGCTCATGACCGCTCGCTTCCACACCTTGGCCTAATCAGGCTCAGACCAGCAACAAGGCTCATGATAAGTTCGTGCCGC